>JAKPUV010000625.1 GCA_029554925.1 Candidatus Hydrogenedentota bacterium
CCAGGTCGCCGATGATCTTGAGGTACAGGTCCTGCGGCATGTCGGGGCGCGCGCCCGCCGCCCGCGGCGACGGGGAGAGCCCGCCCTTGGCGGCGCACATCCTGCAGCGGAGGTTGCACCGCGAGGTGGTCTCCAGCTGGACGGTGCGCGGCCATTCCAGGACGTCATGCGTGTCGGGGTCGGAGTGGTCCATGCGCCCGCCTATCGGCCCGCGGCCTTCGCGGGCGCCTTGGCCGCGCCGCCGAGGGCGCCCAGGCCGTACATCTGGAGGAACCCGTTGACGTCGGTGGAGCGGACGTCGAAGCCGCCGCCCATGGGCACGGGGAGGATCCTCTTGCCCTGGAGGGCCTCGGCGATGGCGAGCTTGACGACGGCCTCGCCGCCGGACCCGGCCAGGGCCTCGTTCATCTTGCGGATGCCGGCGGCCTCGGCCTGGCCCTCGGCCCGGGTGGCCTCGGCCCGCTTCTCCTCCTGCTTGAAGGCGGCGTCCGCCTTGATCTTGGCCTGCTCGAACAGGCCGTCGGCCTCGGCCTTCATCTTCGCCACGTCGCCCTTGGCCTCCTCCATCTTGGCGAGGTACTCCTGCTCCGTGGCGCGCGTGGTGGACTTGGCCTTCTCCACGCGCTGCTGGGCGACCTTGCGGTCCTCGATGGCCTTCTGGTACTCCGGGTTGAACCGGTAGTCGCTCGTGCCGACGCGCTCCACCACCACGCCCATGGGCTCGAGGATCTTGTTCAGCTCCGCCTTGACGGCCTCCGCCTTCTCGCTGCGCCGCTCGGCCAGGTAGAAGTCCTCGGTCTGCAGCTCGCCGAAAACGTCCCGGGGCTTGCTGCGCGTCACCGTGCGGATCACGTTCTCGTTCAGCTCGTCCATGTTCGTCGCCACCTCCTGGAGGATCCGCGGCGCCATGTCCGGGTTGATCTTCCAGGAAACCACGATGTCCAGGCTGATGTCGTTGCCGTCCACCGTCTTGAAGAGCAGGTCGTCGTTGCTCCGCCGCGCGCCGCGCGCGTCCGCGCCGCTCATCTCCAGGGTGTTCAGCCGCGTGTCGAAGGTGTGCCAGTCGCTGAGGAAAGGCACGAAGAAGTAGGTGCCGCCGGGCGCGTACACCCGGTCCTCCACGCCCTTCTGCTTGAAAAGGGACAGCTTGACGGTGCGCACGCCCACCTCGGTCGGGCCCGTGGACCGCGGCACGCAGCCCGTAAGAAGCGCCGTCGCGGCCGCCAGGCCGCAGAAAAGCAGGGTCTTTCCGTTCATTGCGCGGCCCCCCCCTCGGTTGCCGCCGGCGCGGGCGCCGGCGCGGGCTCCACCACGGACTCCACCACGCCGACAGGCGGGGCCGGGGGCGGCGCCCCGCCCTCCCCCGCGCCCAGCCGCACGCCGAAGAGGTTCAGCATGCCGTCCAGGTCGAGCGGGTTGACGCCGTCCGCGCCGCCCGTGGGCACGACGATGGCCTCCAGCCCCGAAAGCACGCCCGCCATCTCCATGGCGACCTTCCGGTCGTAGCCGAGCACCTGCATGGCGTCGTTCTTGAGCTGCGTCGCCTCGGCCTCCGCCGTCTTCACGAGCAGCTTCGCCTCGGCGGCCCGCTTGCGGGTGTACAGGTCCTGCTCGGCGAGCTTCTCGGTCTTGTAGGCCTCGCCCTGCTGCAGGATGACCTTCACCTTCATCTCCCCCTCCTGGATGGTCTTCTTGGTGGTCGCCTCCTCGGTGGCCGCCTTGGCCTCCGCCTGGTTCTTGAACACCATCTGGTCCTGCAGCTTCTTCGCCTCGATGTTCTTCTGGATCTCGTCGCTGTACTTGAAGTACCGGATCAGCACCTTCTCCACCCGCATCCCCTTGCCCTGCATCTCCGCGTCCAGGGCCTCGCACGCCTTGTCCGCCTTCGCCGTCCGCAGCGGGCTGTTGTAGAAGTCCTCCGTGTTCAGCTCGCCCAGCGCCTGCTTCAGAATGGGCTCCGCCTTGGGGAGGATCCCGTTCGTCAGGTACATCTGCCCCGGCCCCAGCGTCGTCATCACCAGGTACGGGTCCGTGATCCGGTACAGGATCGTCGCGTCCACGTCCACGAAGAACCCGTCCGACGTCTGGATCTTCGCCGCGCGGCCGTAGGTGTGCGACGGGTTCGCCGCGGCGTCCCGCTCCACCAGCGTCATGTCCAGCACCTGAAGGTGGCGGGGGAAGTGGTGCATCTTCTCCATGCCGAAGGGCTTCACGAACCAGTAGCCCGGCCCGTAGGTCTTCTGCAGGATGCCGCGCGTGACGCCGATGTTCACCTGCTTGATGCCGAACTCGTAGGGCTTCACGTAGTCCACGATGGTGCCCACCGTCACCGCGAGAAACACGGCCCCCGCAATGACCGCGGCACCCCAGAGCTTCACCCGGCCCGGCAGCGCGGGCAGCCGCCCGCCAATCCCCCCCGGCAGCCGCGGCGGGCCCCCGCCCTCGGGACCCTCGTCAACCGGCATCCATCTGCCCATGCGGAATCCTCCTGTCCGCGCGGTGACCCCCGCGCCCGCACCAGTGTAGCACAGCGCGCGCCGCGCCGTTTGCCTTTTCCGCGACCGCGTGCTATTGTTGACGCGCGGGGCGGCGGGGTGCCGTTCCGCGCCTCAGGAGGAAGACGCCATGGCCGCCGTCAATGTGTCGTTTGAGCCGTTCAGTCTCGCGTCGAGGGCGTGGGACATCTTCAAGGGGAACGTCGGCCCGCTGCTGGGCGGATTCGTCGTGCTGGCAGCGCTCATTTCCGCCAGCGCCGCCGTCTATTTCGGGCCCCTCATCCTCGTGGGCCCGCTTTCCGTCGGCTATTTCAAGATGGTGCGCGACGCCGCGCAGGGGCGCCCCGCGCAGTTCGCCGACCTGTTCTACGGGTTCCAGAACGGCTTTCTGACCGCCCTGCTCGTCGGGCTCGTCTCCCAGCTCCTCATCACCCTGGGCATGGTCCTGTGCATCCTGCCGGGGCTGTTTCTGGTGATGGTCTACTGGCCCGTCTATCTGGTGCTGCTGGACGGCGAGACGGATTTCTGGAAGGCCATGGAGACGAGCCGGCGGCTGGTCATGGACAATTTCGTCCAGTGGATCTGGCTCCATGTGATCATGCAGTTGATCCTCCTCGCGGGCATGCTGCTCTGCTGTGTCGGCGCGTTTGTCGCCTTCCCCGTGGCCCTCATCATGACCAGCCTCGCCTACGACATGCAGCGCGGCGCGGAGCCCGTGGATGTGGCCGCCGAACCGG
>JAKPUV010001244.1 GCA_029554925.1 Candidatus Hydrogenedentota bacterium
GTTGATGCCGTGGGGCCGCCACCGCGCGCCGCCCAATTCGAAGCGCCCGTCCGCCGCGGTGACGTATTTCGGCGCGGTGCGGGGCTTCCACGCATGCACCTCGTGCGCCGCCATGGCCACCGTCTCCCCGCCGCGCTCCACACGCACCGAGGCCGTCGCGGCACCGTCAAAGGCGGGAACGGGGAACGCGACCTGCCGGGTTTCGCCCGGTGCCAAACGCACGGCGTCGTCGGACGCCTCAAACTTCGCGGCGCTGCCGGTCTCCAGGGAGACGGCCACCCGGAGCCCCTTCACGGCCTCCGGGCCGCGGTTGAACAGGGTGGCGCCGAGGCGCAGCTCCTGCCCCTCCAGGCAGGTGAAGAAGTCCGCGCCCCCGTCCACCAGCACCACGGGATCCTGGAAACGCCGCGCCGTGCGGGCCAGGGCTTCGCGTCCCGCCGGGGACAGGTACCACGCGGGGTCCTGCACGGCGAAGGAGGCCCACTTGCCGCCCTTGAAGGGGCCGTCGGCGTGGCTGAGCAGGGAGGCGACGGCGCCCCGGTAATCGCCCGACGCCGACTCAACGGCCAGTAGGGGCTCCCAGGCATACGCGCGCCCCTTGTCGAAGCCGTTGGCCGTGGGGCGCGGGTGCAGCCCCATGAACGCGCCGGGCAGGCCCGGGTCGGCGATCCCCTCCAGGCACCCGCGGGCGCGCAGCCGCGCCGTGTCGGAAACGGGAAAGAACTTGTACGCCGGGCAGAGCGTCTCCAGTTTTACGGGCTTGTGGCCGCGCAGGGCGGCGGCGGCCTCCTCGGAAAGCGGGGCAGTGTGCACCGAGGCCACCTCATAGGCCAGGTCGCGGTCCGCGTAGCCTGTGTGGGTGAAGGCCTGGGTCAGGGTCAGGGTGCGGGCGTTTTCCGGGTTGAAGGACGTGTCCGCGCGCGCGGGCACGCTCTCCCAGAAGTGGAAGTCCTCCGGCGTGAGCACATAGTCCCGCCACTCGGCGGACAGGGGCATGGAGGCGATCCACCGGGATCCGTCCGCCTCGGTCCACTCCACGGCCAGATGGGTGACATTGCGGACGGCGCGCGCGCGGACCAGGGTGGCCGTGTGCCCGCCGGGGAAGGGGGAGGACGCAAAGTCTTTGGCGAAGGTGTCCCACCCGTCCATTTTGGCGATCTCCACCGAGAGCGCGCCATTGGCCACGGCATACTTGCCCGCCATCTCCGCCGTGCGGAACCCCTGCCGCCATTTCGAGATGTCCTCCGAGGCGAAATCCACCAGCGGCGTCTTGGGTGTTTCAGCGGCGTAGGCCTCGCGGAACGCGGGGACGGTCATCCACCGTCCGCCCAGCGGCACCAGCGCCTCGCGGCCCAGCGGCGTGTCCAAAGCGAAAAGATCGCCGCCGGCCTTGGCGAAGTCCTCCAGCGCCGCGACGGCGTCTTTCGGCAGCCTCCCCGCATGGGGAAGCGCCAGCACCGCAAACCGGGAGAGGTCCTTCGGCGCGCCGTGGGCGAAGGAATCCTCCGGCAGGCGCTCCACCGCGTACCCCGCGTCGGTGAGGGCGGCGGCCGCCGCCTCGGCCACAGGCCCCCACGGCGTGCCGTCCAGTTCCACCCCGTAGAGGCCGGCGAGGGGCTGCGCCTGCGCGGCGGCGGCGATCAGCAACGGGAGCAGGAGATGGCAAGGACGCATGGGAAGACTCCTTCGTGGTTGGGCCGGGGGATATGAAACCCTTTTCCGGGGGCGGGGTGCAAGCGGGGGCGTTTTTTCGTCCGCTTCCGCCGGGAAAGTTGCGCCATCCGCGGGCAAAGCGGTAGTCTTTTCACGGAGTTTGCGCCGATTAAAACGGCGCCCCGACAGGCAGGATTCCCCACATGCAGTTTGTTGTAAACAGGTCCCCCCTTCGCGGGGAGGTGCGCATTCCCGGATCGAAATCCCACACGATCCGGGCGGTGGCCGTGGCCGCGCTGGCCGACGGCGAGAGCGTCATCGGACGCCCCCTCGTTTCCGCGGACGCCCTGGCCGCCCGCGACGCCTACCGGCTGCTGGGCGCGGAGATCACGGACGAGGGCGGCCGGTGGCGCGTGCGCGGGCTGGGCGGCCGGCCCCGGGTGCCGGAAAACGTCATTGACGTCCGCAATTCCGGCACGACCATGCGGCTGGCCTTGGGCACGGCGGCCCTGCTGGACGGTCCCGGAGCGGTTGTCCTGACGGGCGACGCCCAGGTGCGCAGACGGCCCTGCGGGCCCCTGGCCGAGACGCTGACCGCCCTGGGCGCCACGGTGCGGTCCACGCGCGGCACGGGGACGCCCCCCTTCATCGTGGAGGGCACGCTGTGCGGCGGCGAGGCCGAGCTGGAGGCCGTCACCAGCCAGTATGTGAGCTCCCTGCTGTTCTGCTGCCCCCTCGCGCAGGACGACACGCGCCTGCGCGTGACGTTGCTCAACGAGAAACCCTATGTGGAGATGACCCTGGACTGGCTCGCCCGGCAGGGGGTGACGGTCCATGCCGACCCCTCGCTCATGGAGTACCACATTCCCGGCAGACAGGCCTTCCAGCCGGTCAACCGCGACATTCCGGGGGACTTCAGCTCCGCCACCTTTTTCCTGGTCGCAGGGGCGATGCCGGACAATGAGGTCTTCTGCCGCGGTCTCGACATGACGGACACCCAGGGCGACAAGGCGGTGGTGGAGTACCTGCGCGCCATGGGCGCGCGGGTGTCCGTCGAGGGCGACGGTGTGCGCGTTTCGGCGGACGCGCTGCGCGGCGTCGAAATCGACATGAACGCCACGCCCGACGCCCTGCCCATGATGGCCGTGATGGGCTGCTTCGCCGAAGGGGAGACCCGGCTGGTGAACGTGCCCCAGGCGCGTCTCAAGGAGACCGACCGCATCGCCGTCATGCGCCGGGAACTGGAGAAGATGGGCGCGCGGATCACGGAGCTGCCCGACGGGCTCGTCATCTCGGAAAGCCCCCTGCGCGGCGCCGTGGTGGAAAGCCACGACGACCACCGGGTCGCCATGGCGCTCGCCGTGGCGGCGACCCGCGCGGCGGGGGCCACGGTCATACGGGCGGCGGAGGCTGTCGAAGTCACGTATCCGGAGTTTCCCGACCATCTGGCGGCCCTCGGCGGGCTGCTGGAAAAGTCGGACGGCGGGGCCTGAACGGAAGAGCCTCCGCCGGTCCTTTGTTCTGCTTGTCAGAGCCCGGCGGGCACGGAGGGATGTTTCGCATGAACATCGTCATCTACGGTCAAAAGGGCGCGGGGAAGAGCACCGTCGGCGGGGCCTTCGCCGCCGGCGCCGGCCTGCCCGTTTTCGACACCGACGCCGAGATCATGGCCCTCCACCGGGAGCGCACCGGACTGGCCAAGACCTGCCGTGAAATCTTCCAGGGGCAGGGGGAGGCCTGTTTCCGGGCGCTGGAGCGCGAGGTGGCCCTCGCCGCGGCCGACCGGGACTTCACCGTGGTCATCACCGGCGGCGGGCTCATGCTCGACCCCGAGACCCGGCGCGCCCTGCGCCGCGGCGCCGTGATGGTCTACCTGTGCGCGGACTCCGAGGTACTCTGGGAGCGCGCCACGAGGCACGGGATGCCGCCCTGGCTGGAGGTGCCGGACGGGAAGGAGCGCTTCCAAGACCAGACCCGCCACCGCGACGAGGTGCTGCGCCCCTTCGCCGACATCGTGCTGGACACGACGGAGGGCGACCCGGAGGCGCTGGCGGAAACGCTCCGGGAGCGTGTGGCCGCCGAGCTCGCGGTGCGCCAGACCGCGGCCAACACCTACGGCGAGGTCATCCGCGTGACCACCTTCGGCGAGAGCCACGGCGCGGCCATCGGCGCGGTGCTCGACGGCGTCCAGCCGGGGGTCGAAATCAGCGAGGACGACATCCAGAAGGAGCTGGACCGCCGCCGGCCCGGACAGAGCAAAGTGGTCACCCAGCGCCGCGAGTCGGACCGGGTGCGCATCCTCTCCGGGGTCTACGAGGGCAAAACCACCGGCGCGCCCATCGCGATGGTCATTTACAACGAAGACCAGCGCTCCATGAACTACGACAACCTGAAGGACCTGTTCCGCCCCGGGCACGGCGACTTCACCTTCTACAGCAAGTACGGCCTCCGCGACCACCGCGGCGGCGGCCGCCAGTCGGGCCGCGAGACGGCCTGCCGCGTGGCCGCGGGCGCCGTGGCCCGCAAGATTCTGGAGGGGGAGGGGATCCGCATCGTCGCCCACGCCGTCGAGGTGGCGGGCATCCGCGCCGAGAAATGCCACTACGACGCCATCGAGTCGAACCCCGTCCGCTGCGCGGACTCGGACGCCGCCCAGGCCATGGAAAAGGCGATCCTCGACGCGCGCGGCCTGCGCGACTCCGTGGGCGGGATCATCCAGCTCGAGATCCTCAACCTCCCGCCGGGCCTCGGCGACCCCGTGTTCGGAAAGCTGGACGCGCGGCTGGTGTCGGCCATCATGACCATCGGCGCGATCAAGGGGGTCGAGGTCGGCTCGGGCTTCGCCCTCGCCCGCTTGCGCGGCAGCGAGGCGAACGACGCCATGGCGGACGGCCGTCACGTTACCAACCACCACGGCGGCATCCTCGGCGGCATCTCGTCCGGCGAGCCGGTCATCCTCCGCATCGTGGTGAAGCCTACCGCCTCCATCGCCTCGAAGCAGCGCACCCTCGACCTCCAGGGCAACCCGGTGGAGGTGGAGGTGCTGGGCCGCCACGACCCCTGCATTGTCCCGCGCGCCGTGCCGGTTGTTGAGAATATGGCCGCGCTGGTGATTCTGGACGCCCTGGAGGTGCAGCGGCGGATCAATCCCGACTGGCGCGGACGCCCCGCGCCGCCCGAGCCGGACGCGGACGGAAAGGCGGAAAAATGAGCCCTGCCCCCGACGCCGTGAAGGGGTTCCGCGCGCGCGTCGCCGCGCGCCTGCAGGCCTATCTGTTCCGCGGGCTGCTGGTGGTGGTGCCCCTGGGCATCAGCCTCTACGCCGTGGTCTTCATCTACCGCTTCACCGCGGCCCGGCTGGTTCCCTTCGTGCGCCCCGTGGCCGGGGAGCTGCCCGACGCGGCCGTCGTGGTGGCCGCCGTTTTTCTCTTTCTCGCCGCGCTGTTCGTGCTCGGGGTGATCGCGCGGGCCGCCCTGGGCAAGCGGGTTATCCGCCTGCTGGAGCTGGTGGTCGAGAAGATCCCCGTGGTCAAGACCATTTACGGCGCGGCGAAGCAGGTGGTGGCGGTCATGGCCCCCGCCGAGGGGCGGGCGAAATACAAGGCCGCGGTGCTGGTCCATTTTCCCTGGCGCGGGGCGATGTCCCTGGGGTTCCTCACGGGCCGCTCCACCATTGACGGGACGGGCGACTTCGCCCGCGTGTTTGTCTCGACCACCCCCAACCCCACCAGCGGCTATTTCATTCTGTATCCGCCCGGTGACGTGTTTGCCTCCGGCATCGCCGTGGAGGACGCCGTGAAGACCGCCCTGTCCGGCGGCATCCTCATGCCGGACCGCATGGCCCTTGCCCCCGCCGCCATTCTCGAAGGCGTCTTTCCGGAGGAGGACGCGGAGGAGGACGAGGCCGGGAACGCCGCGGCTCCCGTGGAGAAGGCCCGCCGCCGGGCGCGCCGCCTTTTCCGGCGGAGCGGCCTGGTCGTGCGCAACCGTCTGCTCTCGGGGCTGCTCGTGGTGGTGCCGCTGGTGGTCACCGTGCTGGTCATCCGGTTCATCTACGGGCTCAGCATCGGAAAGCTCACCCCGCTGGCGCACGAGTTCTTCGGCGCGTTTCCGGCGTATATGGTCACCGCGGCGTCCATCCTTCTTTTTATCGCGGCGGTATACATGATCGGTGCCGTGACCACCGCCTTCTTCGGGCGGAAACTGGTCCAGCTCGGCGAGTTTTTCATAGACCGCCTGCCGCTGGTCAAGACCATCTACTCCGGATCGAAGCAGATGGTGGAGGCGCTCACGTTCCAGAATGCCGGAAACACGGCCAAGGTGCCCGCCCTCGTGCCCTTCCCCTTCCAGGGAGCCTACAGCCTCGGGTTTTACATCGGCACCGTCGTGGACGCGGGCGGGACGGTGTACCACCGCGTCTATCTTCCGACCACGCCGAACATCACCGTGGGGATGCTTGAGCTTTACCGCGCGGAGGATGTGCGCCTTTGCGAC
>JAKPUV010001255.1 GCA_029554925.1 Candidatus Hydrogenedentota bacterium
CTGGAGGCCTTTCTGGCGCTGCCGCCGCCCGCGTTCCGCGGCGCGCCGGACCCCGCGCCCGTGCTCGCCGCCGAGGCGGCCCTCGGCGGCACCGGCATCGTCATGATTGACACGCCGGACCCGCTCTGCCTCGCCGCGCTGCTCTTCAGCATGCAGGACTACCTGGCCGCCGCGCTCACGCGGCCCGACCTCTTCCACCGGCTCCTCGACCGGTACGCCGCCGTGATCCTGCCGCAGACCGAGGCCGCCGCCGCCGCCCTGCCGGGCCGCCTCTGGCGCGTCTACGGCCCCGAATTCGCCGCCGCCCCCTACCTGCCGCCCTCCCTCTTCCGCGAGTATGTCTGCCGGCATGTCGCGCCCATGGTCCGCGCCATCCAGAAACACGGCGGCTACGCCCGCATCCACGCCCACGGACGCCTCCACGGCATCCTCGACGACATCGCCGCCATGGGACCCGACGGCCTCGACCCCATCGAGCCGCCGCCGCAGGGGGACGTGGAGCTGCGGTATGTCCGGGAGCGGTACGGGAAGGACCTCGTCCTCTTCGGCAACCTCGAACTCAGCGACATCGAGACCCTTCCCCCCGAACGCTTCGCCGAAAAGGTCCGCCGCGCCCTCGACGAGGGCACCGCGGGCCCCGGACGCGGCTTCGTGCTCATGCCCTCCGCCTGCCCCATCGGCCGCCGCCTCTCCCCCACCGCCCTGCGGAACTACGAGGTCATGGTGGAGATGGCCGAGGGGGTGTGATGGGCATCGGGGAAATCCTGCGGCTGGTTCTGGCAACGGCAGTCACCTGGTCCCTCGGCCTCTATCTGGCCCACGTGGTGCTCGACGGACTGCGCACCGGCGCCATCCGCCACTCCGACGTTCGAAGACGCTGCCGCCGCGCCGACAACCCCGCCGGGTTCTGGGCGCTGGTTGTCCTGTTCTCCCTCTATGTGGCGGGGTGCGCCGTCTGCTGGCTCATGGCGGTGGTAAACATCCTCTCCTGATCCGAAAGGTCGCCCTCCGGGAAAGAGGGGGATTCTCAGCGCAGAGACGCAGAGGGCGCGGAGGAGCGCAAAGGGAAATGCCAATGAGTCTGCGGCTTCTACTACCCGCATTGAAGGCATTCTGCCCGCGCATGCCCCTTTGAAATTTCTCCTCCCTCCCTCTCCGCGTTCTCTGCGTCTCTGCGTTGAGTTCTGCCTTCAAAATCCCAGGGCATTCATCAGGATCGTTCCGCAGGGCCGCTCACCGGCTGTCCGGCGCCGTCTCCTCGTGCTCCGTGCTGACGGCGCAGTCGCGGTCGTCGAAGAGGTTGAGGTAATAGACGGTGGCGCCCTCGGGGAGGGTCGCCGTCACCCGGCCCGCGCCCGTGTCCACGGTCGCGGGGATGCTCTCCCAGAGCCGGTCCTGCCACTTGCCCGCCGCCTTGGTGTAGGTCAGTTCGGCGCGCTGAACGGCGACCGCCGAAGTGTAGGTCGCCCACACCGTGTTTCCCTCGCGGCCCTGGCCGGTGATTTTGGGGAGGGGTTTCCCCGTGTTCAGCAGGCTCTCCGCAAAGACCCGGATCTCCTCGGGGTTCTCGCCCGCGCCGCCGTGGCCGTGGGGCATGCGGATGCGGACGCACAGGGTACGCGGGCCCTGGGGCAGGCGGTAGGACTTCTGCAGGGAGCCCATGGGGTAGGCGAAGTCGTTGGTGCCCGTCACCCAGAGGAGGGGCATGCGCGCGCGTCCCAGATAGACCGAGGGGTCCCACAGCCCGAGCCAGCGCCCGGCCTTTTCCGGCCCCATGCCCGCGAAGGCGTCCAGCCACGCGGAGTCCTCGCCAAGAAACCCGCACCCGTAGACCGGGACGGCGAGTTGGAACCGCGGGTCCACCCCGGCGGTGATGCAGGTGAGATAGCCGCCCCACGAGATGCCGGTGACGCCGATGCGGCCGGCGTCCACCTCAGGATAGGAGCGGATCAGCGAATGCGCGAGAACGACATCCGCCACGGCGTGGTAAGACCACTGCTCCTCCGGCGCGGCGGCGGCGTGCTCGAAATCCCCCCAGCCCGCCGGGCCGCCGTCGGGGTGGCGCTCCCAGTCGCTGTACTTGCCCTTCGGCACGCAGCCGCAGGTGTCCATGGCGATGGCGGCGTAGCCGCGCCCGGTCCACAGGCGCACCCACTCGGCAAAGGCCGTGCCCCCGCCGCCGTGGATCAGCACCATGGCCGGATACTTGGTTCCCGGCGCGCCCTCGGGCGCGCCGTACCACGCGAAGACCCGGGTTGGCTTCCCATTGAACGGCAGGCCGTCATAGAACAGCGCGCGCACCCCCTTCTCCTCGAAGCCGGGGGCGGGGTATTCCTTCGGCGCCTGCGACAGCGCGTCCAGATTCCACGGCATGACCGGCGGATCCGCCGCCCCGGCGGTTCCGCAGACGATGAGCAGCGCCAGCGCCAGAAGCCAAGACGGGTTGAGGGCCTTCTTCATGTTCGTCATCCTTTCCTTTTTATGCGTGGATGTTCAGTAGGCGAGGGCTTTCAGCGTCGCGTCAAAATCCTGGGGGAGCGGCGCCGCCGGCTGTCCGGCGGTCCGCGCGGCCTGGGACACCATGTTGAGCAGCAGACGGTCCGCCGCCGGATGCCGGTCCAGGTTGTCGAGCACGTTGAAGGTATTCAGGAGGAGGGTTCCCTCCCCGAAGGCGTAGGCGCCGAGCATGACTCCGGCGGCGAAACCGTCGGGACGGCTGGAATGGCAGACGGCGAAGGCCGCCGCCGCCGTGTCGTCCGGCGCGTCCTGCCCCTCGAAGAATAGGTTGGTGATGACGGGGCCGTAGTAGTCCCAGTCCATGACGCCCTTCGGGGCCAGCCCGTCAAACAGCGGGTGCTTCTTCGCCACGCATTCCTTGTGGTAGAGCCAGTCGGAGAAGGCGGTCAGCACGCCCTTTTTTGCCAGGGGGAGCCGTCCCACCGGGTCGTCCCCCTTCCTGAAGGCGGCGGGGGACAGGAAGACGGCCGTGTCGCCCCGGGCCATGCGCCGCAGGAGCGCCTTCCACGCGCCGTCGTCGCCCTTCCAGTCGCCGACCAGCACGGCCTGCCGCGTGTCCTCGGGGACCGCCTCCAGCGGGACCGGTTCCACGCCCCGGGCCTTGAGCCAGTCGGTGACGGCGGGCGGAAGCCCCGCGACGGCGACCGTGACCGGCCGGGCGGCCTGCGGCGGATCCGACAGATGGAAGGTCAGGCGGCCGCCCGCCGGTGCGCCGCCGCGCTCCAGGGTTACGGCGAAGGTGTACGCTCCGGCGGGGCCGGGCAGCATGATGTCGCCCTCGAAGACGGGCACTGCGAGCGGCCCGTCCGCGCCGTCGGCCGGCTCGGGGATGACCACGTCCCGCCGCTCCTCCCAGGCGACGCCGTCCGGACCCACCACGCGCAGGAGGGCCGGATAGCTGCCCGGCGCGAGGGCGTCCTCGTTTGCGAGCACGGCCTCCAGTTTGAACGGGCGGCCCGTGTAGGCGTGCATGGGCGCGGCGAAGAGGCACCAGCGCAGGGGCGCCCACCCGTCCTGCAGGGCGTCCATGATGCCCGGCTTGAACTCGCGCCAGAAGGTCCACAGCCCCTCGCCGGTGTAGCCGTGGTCGAGGAGGCCGGTCAGGTTGTAGCCGCAGATGTTCGGGTTGGACCGGATCAGGTTGAACCCGAGCAGCCGCTGGCGGCAGTGCAGCCGCTGGCTGTCGCGCAGCATTTCCTCCGGAAAGGCGTACACCCCCTCCATGCCAAGCCGTTTCCATTCCTCCGCCAGCCGCTGCTCCGTCCGCTGGAAGTATTTGAAGTCGTCCCACTCCGGGCTGGCCCCGTGCTGCTCGTAGTGGCGCAGCTCCCGGACGGCGTTCATCAGGCTGCCGATGCCGTATTCCGAGAGAAAGACGGGCTTCCCCTCCTTCCCCAGACTGCGGATGCCCGCCTCGATGGCGGGGGTGTGCGGGGTGGCGGGATAGACATGCGCGTCGCCCGCGCCCTCGAAGTACCCGCCCCACGGGCCGTTCTTCGCCGTCCCCGTGTAGTCGGGGCCCTCCACCCCCCACACATGCTCCCACTCCATGCCGCCGGGGTTGGATGCGGAGCCGATCCGGTACTGCCCGTCCCAGCGGCCGCTCTGGAACAGCACCAGCCGGGTGTCGTCCAGCGAACGGAGGAGGCCGAGGCTGGCGGCGGCGTGCTGGACCACGGGGCCGTTGCCCATCTCATTCAGCAACCCGAGCATGACCACCGAGGGATGGTTGCGGTCGCGCAGCACCATCTCGCGCAGGTTGGCGTCGAAGCGCTCCGCCATCTTGGGGGAGTCCGCGAGGAGCCACGAGGCCAGGTTCTCCTCGTACACCATGAGGCCGATCTCGTCGCAGAGGTCCAGCTGGTAGGGGTGCGCGATGCCCGCGATGAACCGGACCATGTTGAACCCGCAGGACTTCGCATAGATCAGGTCCTTGCGGAGCAGGTCGGGGGCGGAGTCGGGGGGCAGGATGGCCCCGAAGGGGCAGTGGTTGCCCGTGTGCGAACTCTTCAGGAAGACGCGTTTGCCGTTCAGGCGGAAGAACCCCTTCTCCACGCGGAAGTCCCGGAATCCGAAGCGCGTGAACTGCTCATGTGCCTGTGTTTCCTTTCCCGTTGGCACGGCCCGCGTGGTCAGGCGGTACAGGAAGGGGTCGTCCAGCTGCCACAGGCGGTGATGCTCCACCGCGATTTCGGACTCAAGCAGGCACCCCCCCGGCGGCACATGCCTGAGGACGACGAGAGCCGCAACCGGCTGGCTGGCCAGGGCCGGGGAGACGGTGAACTGGAACACGCACTCCACGGGGGCGGCCCCGGTGTTGACCACGCTGGCCTGGACGCGCACCCGGCCGGTCTTCCAGTCCGGGCGGACAAAGACGTCGTCCACCCGGACTGCGGGCACCCAGAACACCTCCACCGGTTCCGTGATCCCGCCGCTGTTGTAGGACCCGCCCACGGTGATGCCCGCCGCCGCCTTGTTGCGGTGCGGGGTCTCGGCGAGCACGACACCGTCAATGGGCTCCGCCGTCGGGTTCAGCACCCGGACCGCCAGCCGGTTCGCGTCCGCACGCACCGCCTCGGTGATGTCCAGCGTGAAGGGTGTCTCGCCGCCCTCATGTTCGCCGACGGGCGTGTCGTTCAGCCAGACCTCGGCCAGATAGTCCACGGCGTGGAA
>JAKPUV010001261.1 GCA_029554925.1 Candidatus Hydrogenedentota bacterium
GTGGAGGAGACCATTGAGTACCTCCGGGGCCTGTCGCGCCGCGGCGGCGAAGTCTGCGCCGTGCTCCACGACGACTATGAGAAGTTCGGCGTGTGGCCCGGCAACCACGGCAGCGTCTACACCGAGGGCTGGCTTGAGCGCTTCTTCCAGGCCCTCACGGACAACGCGGACTGGCTCGAAACCACCACCTACGCGGAGTACATGGACCGCCACCCCGCCCGGGGCCGCGTCTACCTCACCTGCGCCTCCTACGACGAGATGATGGGCTGGGCCCTGCCCCCGGAGCGGCAGCGCACGCTTTCCCGCGTGCGCGGAAAGCTCAAGGAGTACCCCGCCCTCGCCAAGGACGCCGCCCTCTTCCTCCGAGGGGGGTTCTGGCGGGGATTCCTCGCCCGGTACCCCGAGGCGAACAACATCCAGAAGCGCATGCTCCGCGTCAGCAACCGCCTCGACCGCGCCCGGGCCGCCCACGCCGACGACGCGCGCCTCGGCGAGGCGGAGCGGCTGCTCCACCAGGGGCAGTGCAACTGCGCCTACTGGCACGGCGTCTTCGGCGGCCTCTACCTGAACCACCTGCGCACCGCCCTCTACCAGTGCCTCATCGCCGCCGACGCCCTGCTGGACGAGGTGGAGGCGCTCCCCCCGGCCGGGGTCCGCGCGGAGCGCGTGGATTTCGACGGCGACGGCAACGACGAGGCCGTCCTGGAGAACGGCGGCACCGCCCTCTTCTTCAGCCCCACCGACGGCGGCACCCTCTTTGAGGCGGACTACAAGCCGAAGCCGTTCAATTTCCTCAACACCCTGAGCCGGCGCGACGAGCCCTACCACGACCTGCTGCGCGAGGGGGCAGCCCTCGTGGGCGGGGAGGACCAGGGCGACCTCAGCATCCATGAAATGGTGAAGGCGAAGGAGGCGGACCTGGGCCGCTTCCTGGTCTACGACATCCACCGGCGCGCCTCCCTGCGCGACCGGTTTCTCGACCCGTCCGCCTCCGCGGACACCCTGTGGGCGGGCACCGCGCGGGAGCACGGCGACTTCGCCGCGGGGCGGTACGCCCTGGAAATGGGGGACGGCGCGGTGGCGCTCTCGCGGACCGGCAGGGTGACGCCGCCCGGGGGCGAACCCCTCCCCTTCACGGTGCGCAAGCGCGTCGCGCTGGCCCCGGATGCATCGCGCGCCGAGATTCGGTATGATATCGAG
>JAKPUV010001273.1 GCA_029554925.1 Candidatus Hydrogenedentota bacterium
GGCCATCCACAAGTTCACGCGGAACCTCCTGCGCGGCGAGCCCATCCCCGTCTTCGGCGACGGGTCCACCCGGCGCGACTACACCTACATAGACGACATCGTGCAGGGGCTGCTGGGCTGCGTGGACACGCCGCTGCGCTACGAGATCCTCAACCTGGGCGAAAGCCGCAGCACGACCCTCGCCGAGCTGGTGGAGATGGTCGCGCGGCACGCGGGCCGCCCCCCCGTCATTGACCGCCGCCCCGCGCAGCCGGGGGACGTGGAGATCACCTACGCGGACATCTCCCGCGCGCGGCGGCTCGTGGGCTACGCCCCCCGCTTCGAGATGGACGAGGGCATCCGCCGCTTCGTGGCCTGGTACCGAAAGACCCACGGCGTGTGACCGGACGGCCGCGCGCGCGTGCTATAATGGGACCGCGCCGGAAGGACAGCCCCGGCGCGCGAGGATTTCGCCGTGAAAATGCGCGCTTTTCTGCTTCTGATCGCCGCGGTTTCCGTGGCCGGGTGCCAGACCGAGGGCGGCAGCGTCACCGAAAAGGTGCTGGCCGATTTCGGCCTCCGCGAGCAGCCCGAGGGCTACGTCTCCGGCTCCGACAAGGTGTTCCAGGAGCTGGACACCGTCGGCAAGACGGAGATGAAGCGCCTGAACGCCCAGGGCCGCAACGGCGAGATCAAGTTCCAGGAGGACGGCCTGCGGGGCAGCTACTTCAAGGAGGTGCGGGTCTACGAGGACTTCATGCCCCTGGACGCCAAGGCGGCGGGGCATCTGGTGGACCAGGACCGGGGCTACGTCGGCACCATCGAGTACCGGTACCGGGTGTACCGGGGGGCGTCCAAGCCCACGCGCGCGGAGGCCGCCGCCGTGACCGCCGACACGCCGACGGACGCGGAGGGCCGCGAAACCCTGCGCTACACCTTCACCTCCGGCGGCACTTGGAACGGCGCCAAGGGGGAGAAGGCCGCCAACTGACGCGGCGCGCCGTCCGGCGCGGGGCGCGGACCGGGAGATGAGTCTGCCATGGGCGTATGGCGCAGGGAAGGGCTGACGGCGCTGGGGGTGGCGGTCCTGCTGGTGCTGGGCGCCGCCGCCGTGTATCCCGGCATTTTCCTGCGGGGGGACATCGCGGGGCCGGCGGACCTGATGTATACCGTGCAGCCCTGGGCGCGGTACGCGCCGGAGGACTGGCCCGGCAACTCCAACCGCCTGATGCTGGACGTCTACGCCTTCTTCTGCCAGACCTACCACAACACGCGGCAGGCCTTTCTCCGGGGGGAGTGGCCCCTGTGGAACCCCTACCAGTGCGCGGGCATGCCGGTGCTGGCAAACTACCAGTCGTCTATCCTGTACCCGCCCCGGATCCTGCTGCTCTTCCTCGGCCTGCCCGCCGCGATGACCGTCTTCGTCCTGCTGAAACTGTGGCTGTGCGGCATGACGGCCTACGCCTGCGGCCGGGGGCTGGGTCTGCCGCGCCGCGCCGCGGTCTTTCTGGCCGCCGCCTGGGGATTCTCCAGCTACTGCCTCATCTGGGCCAGCTGGCCGTTGACGGACGTGGCGGCGTGGTTCCCCGTGGTTTTTCTGGGCGCCGAATGGATCGTGCAGGGGCGGTACCGCCGGGGCCTGGCCGCGGGCGTGTTCGGCGCGGTGATGCTCCTGCTGGCGGGGCATCCCGAGACGGCCTTCACCTTCTCCGTGGGCCTGGGAATCTACTTCGCCGCGCGCCTGTCCCTTTCGGCGGCGCGCGGGGGACCGGTGGCCGGGCCGGTGCTCGCGGGCGCGGCGATGTGGGCCCTCGCGGCGGGCGTCTGCGCCGTCCAGCTCCTCCCCTTCGCCGAGTACCTGCTCAACAGCGCGACGGTGCTGGAGCGCAAGGCCATGGACCACACCCTGGGCTACCCCCTGCGCTCGCTGGCGGCGCTGTTCTCCCCCCGCTTTCTCGGGGTGGAGCACAACTTCAACTACTGGGGCAAGACCAACGGCAACCTGGACACCATGTTGTACCCGGGGGCGGCGGTGGCGCTGCTGGCGGTGTGGGCGGCGGTCTGCGGCGCGCGGCTGCGCGGGCCCGGCCCGGCCGGCGGGGACGCGCGGGACCCGTGGCCCGGGCGCATGCTGGCCCTCTCCTTCAGCACCGCAGTCTGCATGTGCCTCGCCTTTTCCGCTCCGTCGCTCGAATGGGTTCAGCGGCTGCCGCTGTTTGTGACCGCCCTGCGGGTGTACCACATGGCCTTCCCGCTCTTCGCCCTGGCCGTCGCCGCCGCGTTCGGCCTGGCTCGGTGGACCGAGGAGCGGCGGCGGCCCTCGGACGCGGCGATCCTGGCGGCCGTGGCCGCGGCGGGCGTCCTCCTGGTCGGCGGGCTTTTCGCCTTCTACGGGAAGCTGCTGGAGATGGAGGGGGGCGCGGCGTATGTCCGCTTCCACACGCTTCTCGCGCTGGGGTTCTGTCTGGCGGCGGTCGCCGTGCTGGCGGTGCAGTGCTTCCGTCCC
>JAKPUV010001323.1 GCA_029554925.1 Candidatus Hydrogenedentota bacterium
AGGAGTGGCCGTAGTTTCGGGGACCGTCGCAGCGGGGCTGGTTGTGGTAGGCATGGGTGAACACCTCCGGGCTGCACCACGCATAGCTGAAGTAATCCTCCGTGCCCGTGCCGAAGTGGCCAGGGAAGGTTTCGCCGTCCACGTAAATCTTCTCGTCGCCCTCGCCCCACCAGTCCACGACGGGGTTGGCGATGTGGAGCATGACCCCGGCGAAACGGCCGGGGCCGCCGTCCACGGCCAGGTAGTTCCAGTCGATCATGGGACGGGTCGGCAGATCGGCCGCCGCGCGCCATTTCGCGTGGAAGTACAGGCTGCCCTCCGTCCAGGGGCGCGGGTGGGCCGTCACAGTCCCCTCCAGGCTGATGTCCGCCGCCGTGTGGTTCGTGAGGGTGACCACCGCCCGGTCCTGATAGGGCATGACCCAGCGGCAGTAAAGCGTCTTGTCGTCCAGCACACCCGAGGTCACGGAGCGGTAGGTGTTCGCGCCCGGCGCCGTGCCGAAGAAGTCGCCCAGCGGCGCGATGACCGAGGCCGGGTTGCCGTCGAAGGCGATCTCCAGCAGGCACCCGCGCAGGGCGGCTTCCATATCCTCCGCGTCCACCCGCAGGCTGATCCCGCAGACCGCCGCCGGGCCCGCCACCGGCAGGGGCTCGTTTACCGTGGCCCCCGCGGGAAGGTCGAGATAGAACGCCTCGGACGAAGCGTCACCGGGGAAGGGTGCGCTCTCGGGCACGGCGAGGGCGGCGGCGACGGCGCGGATTTTGGGCATCAGGGCCTCCGTTTCCGCGACGGAGAAGGTGCGCACCGCCGTGCCGGCCGCATAGGTCCGGTAGTTGACGTGGTAGTAGATGTCGTCCCCGCTCACCGTCACCTTGCAGTGCTTCGCGTAGGGGATGGGCAGCCACGAGGTCCAGCCCCGCGCCCATTCCCCGGCGATGGGCTTCACGAAGGGCTTGGCGCCGCCGCCGAGCATGGACTGGAGCGGCATTTCCACGACGGGCTCCGCGGCGTGGTCCAGATAGACCCGTACGACCCCCCCGAGGTCGGGATTGGCCGACCACACGCGCACGACGGATCCCGGCCCGTCGGCGTCCATCAGCACATGCTCCGTGCCGAAAGCCGTCTCCTCCGCCCGCAGCACCTGGCGTCGGTCGCCGTTGGCGAACCAGTTGGTCTTGTCCTGCACCGCCGGATCGGTGGACCGCTGGTCATAACTGGAGAACTGCCTCGTGACATAGGCGGGCGCGGGCGCGG
Source organism: Candidatus Hydrogenedentota bacterium (assembly GCA_029554925.1). GTDB lineage: Bacteria > Hydrogenedentota > Hydrogenedentia > Hydrogenedentales > CAITNO01 > JAAYBR01. The sequence continues at coordinate 1,255 of JAKPUV010001323.1, forward strand.
CGGACAGCCGCCCCATGTCGCCCATCTCGGCAAGCAGGGACTCCAGGGTCACCGTTTCCTGCGCGGGGATGGCCGCGCACAGTCCGGACACGAGGAGGGTGGTGCAGACAAACAGGCTGCAGCGCATGCTCGGTCTCCTTCAGGGTTGGGAAAAGCTCCACCATCTTACCCGAAGGACGCCGCTTCCTCAAACCGGCGTGCTATTTGTTCTCGACGCGGTAGAGATGGG
>JAKPUV010000647.1 GCA_029554925.1 Candidatus Hydrogenedentota bacterium
CTCATCGTCATGACCGGGGGGCGCATCGGCAAGGACGGCATCCACGGCGCCACCTTCTCCTCCGAGGAGTTGCACGAAGGCTCGCCCGTCACCGCCGTCCAGATCGGCGACCCCATCACCCAGAAGAAGATGACGGATTTCCTCCTCAAGGCCCGGGATCTGGGGCTCTACCGGTGCATCACCGACAACGGCGCCGGCGGTCTATCCTCCTCCGTGGGCGAGACGGCGCAACTCTCCGGCGGCTGCGACCTGGACCTCCGGCGGGCCCCCCTGAAATACCCCGGCCTGAACCCCTGGGAGATCCTCATCTCCGAATCCCAGGAGCGGATGACCCTCGCCGTCGCCCCCGAGCAGCGCGACGCCTTCCTGGCCCTGGCCGCCAAGATGGACGTCGAGGCCACGGTCCTGGGGACCTACACGGATACGGGGATGTTCCACGTCCGCTACGGCAACGAGACCGTCGCCTATCTGGGCATGGATTTCCTCCACGACGGCCTGCCCCAGATGCGGCTCCGGGCCCGGTGGGAGCGGCCCCGCCGCCCCGAACCCGACCTGCCCGTGCCGGCCCCGTCGCCGGCGGCAATGGCAGTTGCGGGAGAAGCCGCGGCAGCGGCGGCTACCGCAACCGTATCAGGGCAGGCGCCGGCATCGCCAGGATCGGCAACAGCCCCCGGCACCGCGCCCAGACCTGAAGCCGCCCCCGCCGACATGGGCGCCGCCCTCCGGCGGATGCTCTCCCGGCTCAACATCTGCAGCAAGGAATCCGTCGTCCGCCAGTACGATCACGAGGTCCAGGGGGGCAGCGTCATCAAGCCCCTCACCGGCGCCGCCAACGACGGCCCCAGCGACGCCGCCGTCATCCGCCCCCTCCTGGACACCTTCGCGGGCATCGTCGTGGCCAACGGCATCTGCCCCCGCTACAGCGACATCGACGCCTACGACATGGCGGCCTGCGCCATCGACGAGGCGGTCCGGAACGCCGTCGCCGTCGGGGCGGATCTCGACCATCTCGCCGGCCTGGACAACTTCTGCTGGTGCGATCCCGTCCAATCGGAAAAGACCCCCGAC
>JAKPUV010000018.1 GCA_029554925.1 Candidatus Hydrogenedentota bacterium
GGTAGGGCGGATTGAAGCGGGAAAGCGGTCGGGAGTAGCATCACGGCTGACCCGTGATCCGGGGGAAAGGAACTCCCATGGCCGTCGCGACAATGCTTGTCCTGTTTGCGGTGACCGGGGCCGCGCCCGTTTCCGACGCGGCGGCCGCCGGGCGCATCGGGGGGAAGGGGTTTTCCTGCGTGGTGGGGGACAACCAGCCGTGGGGGGAGGCGCACCGGGCGGGGTACAACGGCGTCTTTTTGGTGGAGGGCGAGGGCCTTGGGGCGTCTCCTTTCGTGCCGCAGTACGCGGGGCTGAACCTGGAGCACTACTTCGACCTCGGCCCGCGCAGTCCCGACGACGCGGTGTTCTTCGAGCCGCGCCGCGCGCCGATGACCTTCACGGCGGTGGACGCGCGGACGGCGGAGCTGCGCCAGGCCGCGACGCCGCATTACGGGGTGGAGAGCGTGACGCGCTTCGAGGTGACCGCGCCGGGACGGATAGACATGACCTTCCGCTGCACGCCGCGCAGGGCGGGGCTGGAGGGCGGCGTGCTGGGCGTGTTTTGGGCGTCGTACATCAACGCGCCGGAGGACAAGAGCATCTACTTCCCAGCCGCGGGGTCCACGCTCGACGCCCCGGTATGGGTCCAGTACGCGACACAGGCGCACGGCCGGGACAGCACGGTGGTCTCGGAGCGCGACACGCGGAGTTTCGCCTTCCAGGGGGGCGAGGGGACGCTGTTCAACAATCTGTCCCCGCTCCAGTACGGGGTGCCGTTCTTCTACGGCCGCCACGGGGACAGCGTGCTGGTCTATATCTTTGAGCCCGACGCGCTGATCCGTTTTTCCCATTCCCCCTCGGGCGGCGGGCCGACCCCGGCGAAAGACGGATTCAACCCCGCGTGGGACTTCCAGTATCTCATCGAGAACTATGAGGCGGGAAAGGAATACGGCTTCCGCATGCGGCTGGTCTGCAAGCCCTGGAAGGGCCGCGCCGACGTGCTTGCGGAGGCCCGGGCTTTCCTCAGTGAGTTCCAGGTGAAACCGTAGTTCACAACAAGCCGGAGATTTCCGAAATGTTTCTTACGATTGCGTCCCTGTCCCTGCTTTGCTGCGCCCCGGCGGGAGCCGCGGTGGACATTCCCCAGGCGCCCGTTCAGGACGCGGTGATGGCGTCGGCGGCGGAGAGCGCGGCCCTGCTGGACTGGGCTGAACGCGTTTTCGGGAACCCGTCCGGAGCCGGATCAGGTCTGGAGCTCACCCTGCGCCGGCAGGATCACAGCGTTCTCCGCGTCAACCGGTCGTGCATCGAGACGCCTCTGCGGATCGGCGGGCGCGCCTTCGAGCACGGGCTGGGCACCCACTCCAACAGCGAGATCGCCGTGCGGCTGCCGGACGGCGCGCGGCGCTTCCGCGCCTTTTGCGGCGTGGACAACAACGACGACACGGGCGGCAAGCGCGGGAGCGTGGTCTGCTCCGTCGAGGTGGACGGGAAGGAACTGTTCCGGAGCGATGTGCTGCGGGGCGGGGACGAGCCCGCCCATGTGGATGTCGAAATCCCCGTGGGGGCGCGGGAACTGGTCCTGAAGGTGGACGGCACGGACGACGGCCCGGCCTGCGACCAGGCGGACTGGGCGGATGCGGAGATAGGGCTCGCGGATGGCACCGTGCGGCGGCTGGATGAGGGACAGTCGGATTCCCTGCTGGGGGCGGACCGGCAGCCCTTCTCGTTTGTGTATGGGGGGGCGTCTTCGGACAGTTTCCTGTCCACGTGGCAGCGCGTTTCAGAGCGCAGGGACACGGACACGGGGCCGGCGTACGCGGTCGCCTGGACCGACCCCGCCACGGGGCTGCGCGTGGCGGCGGAGGCGCGGGTGTTCGCCCGCTACGCCGCGGCGGAGTGGCTGCTGACCTTCACCAACACGGGCAGCGCCGACACGCCGATCCTGGAGAACATCCAGGCCCTGGACGTGGCGCTGCGGTCCGGATACGCGAAGCACCCGCTGCTCCTCCACCGGAACAGCGGCGACTCCTGCGACGACCGGAGCTTCCTCGAAAGCGTCGAGACGGTGGCGGCGGGAACGGCTTTCCGCATGGCGCCCGTGGGCGGGCGCCCGTCGAACCAGGCGTTCCCCTTCTTCCGCGCGCAGTACGGCGCGGAGCAGGTCGTGGCGGCGGTGGGGTGGTCGGGACAGTGGGCGGCGTCGCTGGAGCGGTCGGGGGCGGGCCCCGCGCGGCTGTGCGCCGGAATGGAGGAGACCCACTTCACCCTGCATCCCGGCGAGTCGGTGCGCTCGCCGCGCATCCTGCTGATGCCCGGCGGTGCCGACACGTGGACCCTGCAGAACCGCTTCCGCCGCCTGCTGCTGTTCGAGTATGCGCCCAAGGCGGACGGGCGGCCCGTCGCGCTGCCCGCGGCGCTCCAGTGCTTCGACCGGTATGTGTGGTCCCGCGACGACTGGGCCACCGAGGCGGGGCAGCTCGCCGCCGCGCGCTTCGCCAAGTCCGCCGGGTTCGACACGCTCTGGCTCGACGCCGCGTGGTTCGAGGGGGGCTTCCCGAACGGCGTGGGGAACTGGTACTACAAGCCGAAGGCCTTTCCGAACGGCCTCAAGCCCGTCGGCGACCTCTGCGACGAGCTGGGCCTGAAATTCGTGGTGTGGTTCGAGCCGGAGCGCGTGGCCAAGGGGTCGGAAATCGCGCGCGAACACCCGGACTATGTGTTCGGCGGGGGGGAGGGCGGCC
>JAKPUV010000056.1 GCA_029554925.1 Candidatus Hydrogenedentota bacterium
CTCGATATCATACCGAATCTCGGCGCGCGATGCATCCGGGGCCAGCGCGACGCGCTTGCGCACCGTGAAGGGGAGGGGTTCGCCCCCGGGCGGCGTCACCCTGCCGGTCCGCGAGAGCGCCACCGCGCCGTCCCCCATTTCTAGGGCGTACCGCCCCGCGGCGAAGTCGCCGTGCTCCCGCGCGGTGCCCGCCCAGAGGGTGTCCGCGGAGACGGACGGGTCGAGAAACCGGTCGCGCAGGGAGGCGCGCCGGTGGATGTCGTAGACCAGGAAGCGGCCCAGGTCCGCCTCCTTCGCCTTCACCATTTCATGGATGCTGAGGTCGCCCTGGTCCTCCCCGCCGACGAGGGCCGCCCCCTCGCGGAGCAGGTCGTGGTAGGGCTCGTCGCGGCGGCTGAGGGTGTTCAGGAAATTGAACGGCTTCGGTTTGTAGTCCGCCTCGAAAAGGGTGCCGCCGTCGGTGGGGCTGAAGAAGAGGGCGGCGGCGCCGTTCTCCAGGACCGCCTCGTCGTTGCCGTCGCCGTCGAAATCCGCGCGCTCCGCGCGGACCCCGCTGGCCGGGAGCGCCTCCACCGCGTCCAGCACGGCGTCGGCGGCGATGAGGCGCTGGTAGAGCGCGGTGCGCAGGTGGTTCAGGTAGAGCCCGCCGAAGACGCCGTGCCAGTAGGCGCAGTTGCACTGCCCCTGGTGGAGCAGCCGCTCCGCCGCGCCGAGGCGCGCGTCGCCGGCGCGGGCGGCCCGGGCGCGCTCGAGGCGGTTGCTGACGCGGAGCATGCGCTTCTGGATGTTGTTCGCCTCGGGGTACCGGGCGAGGAACCCGCGCCAGAACCCCCCGCGCAGGAAGAGGGCGGCGTCCTTGGCGAGGGCGGGGTATTCCTTGAGCTTGCCGCGCACGCGGGCCAGCGTCCGCTGCCGCTCCGGGGGCAGGGCCCATCCCATCATCTCGTCGTAGGAGGCGCAGGTGAGGTAGACGCGGCCCCGGGCGGGGTGGCGGTCCATGTACTCCGCGTAGGTCGTGGTCTCGAGCCAGTCCGCGTTGTCCGTGAGCGCCTGGAAGAAGCGCTCGAGCCAGCCCTCGGTGTAGACGCTGCCGTGGGTGCCGGGCCACACGCCGAACTTCTCATAGTCGTCGTGGAGCACGGCGCAGACTTCGCCGCCGCGGCGCGACAGGCCCCGGAGGTACTCGATGGTCTCCTCCACGCTGTGAAAGGGGACCAGGTAGCGCAGGCGCTCCTGGATGGGGAACACGCGGACCGTGAGCCCCTCGTCCTCCGTCATGTGGTAGCCGAAGAGGTCGCCGGGGGTCAGGCCGGAGCAGAGGAAGTGGGTGTCGTCGAGGGCGGTGTACTCCACGCCGGCGCGGGCCATGATGGAGGCCATCTGGGGCTCCCACACGCGCTCGGCGAGCCACATGCCCCGGGGCGCGCTCCCGAAGCGGGCGGCGCAGTAGTCGCGCATCCGCCGGATCTGCGCGGCGGCGTCCCGCGCGGGGATGGCGCACAGGAGGGGCTCGTAGTAGGCGCCGCCCATGATCTCCACCTGGCCGCTTGTGACCATTCCGGCCAGCCGGTCCAGGAAGGCCGGCTGGTGTTCCTCGAACCAGTCGAACAGCGGGCCCGTGAAATGGAGCACGGTCTTGACGGCGGGGAACCGCTCCAGCACCTCCACGAAGGGGAGGTAGGACTTCTCGTAGGCCTCGGCGAAGACGAAGTCGAAGTTGCCCACCGGCTGGTGGGCGTGGCATCCGAATATGAGGTGGACCTTGTTCATCCGTCACTCCGTGCCGGGGGTGCCGGCCCGGAACTTCGGGCCGCCGCCGGGGGGGTCATCTGCGGTTGTTGCGCTGGATTTCCTCGTTCAGGTCGCGGGCCATGTGAACGCCCATCTCCTTGAGGCGCTGGTTCAGGGCGGCCACCTCGATGATGATGGCGATGTTGCGGCCCGGCCGCACGGGGATGCGCACCAGCGGCAGCTTCACCCCCATGATGTCCTCGTACTCGTCCTCCAGCCCGGTGCGGTCGTAGACGGCCTCGGGGTCCCACTCTTCGAGCTGGACGATCATGCTGACGCGCTTGAAGTTGCGGACGCTGCCCACGCCGTAGATGGAGCGGATGTCGATGAAGCCCAGCCCGCGGATTTCCATGTGGTGGCGGAGCATGGCGTTCGTCTTGGCGTAGAGGTAGTCCGACCGCCGGCGCTTGAGGTCCACCCGGTCGTCCGCGACGAGGCGGTGGCCCCGCTCCACAAGCTCCAGGGCCGACTCGCTCTTGCCGACGCCGGGCGCGCCGACGATGAGGCAGCCCACGCCGTAGACGTCCACCACGGTGCCGTGGACGGTGAGCTCCGGGGCGAACTCCTGGGTGAGGAAGAGGATGATGCGGCTGATGACCTCGTCGGTGCTCAGCTGCGTGCGCAGCACGGGGATGCCGCTGCGGTTGCAGTAGTCCATGAGGATGGGCTGGGGCGTGAGGCCGCGCGAGAGGACGAAGGCGGGGATTTCAAAGGAGAACATGCCCTGGAGGCGGGCGGCGAGCTCGGCGGGCCGCATGCGCTCCATGAAGTGGATTTCCGTGTTCCCCAGCACCTGCATCCGGTCGTTCGCGAAATAGTCGAGATAGCCGCTCAGGGCCAGGCCGGGGCGGTTGATGTCCCACGAGAAGACGGGGCGATTCATGCCCTGGAACCCGGCGAGCAGCTCGAACTCCATGTCCCGTTCCATGCCGTTGAACACGTCAACGACGGGGACGCTCTGCCTGCGCTTGACGGGAAGCGTCTTGAGGTTCATGGATGCGCCTTTTCCGTTGGCCGCCGGGGGCGGGCCGGGGTCAGGATTCCGGCTCGATCAGGCCGTACCGCATCTCGCCCCGGGCGTAGATCACGTTGAGCTGGAAGGTGTCCGCGTTGGTGAACACCAGGAAGGGCTCCTCCACCAGCTCGAGCTGCATGATGGCCTCGTCCACGGTCATGGGCTTGGGGATCATCTTCTCGCGCTGGATGACGCGGTGGTCGGGGCCGGTGGCCTCGCGGCCGCCGTCGCCGTTGCCCGACTCCAGCGAGATGACCGCGTGCTGGAGGATGCGGGTCTCCTTGGCCGTGCGCGGCTTGTGCTGGTTGATCCGGTCCTTGAACTTGCGGGTCTGGCGCTCCAGCTTGTCCAGCGCCGCGTCCACGGAGGCGTACATGTCCGGCGAGGTTTCGCGGCAGTTGATGCGGACGCCGTTGGCGTACAGGTTGAACTCGGCGGTGTGCCGGTGCTTCTCCACATCCAGGACCACGTCCACGTCTATCACCCGGTCAAAATGGGCCTTCACCTTGCGGAGGCCGGTTTCGATGTACGATTTCAGGGCTTCCGACAACTCCATGTGGCGACCTGTGATCTTCACGTTCATGGCGGGTTCACTCCGTGGCAAAGCCAGTGTTTTCTAGGGGATACAGGGGGGGGAATGGTACCATTTTCCACCCGGACCAATCAACCGCGGCGCCGCAACTTCATGCGCAACACCTCCTCGCTTGTGTCAACACTTTACCGGGGGGGACTATGCCCGGCCTATTCGTCCGGAAACTGCTCCGGGCGCAGGCCGATATTGACAATACTGCACGCCAGCACGGGATTCAACCCCAGGGCCCGGGCCGCCTCGACGAGTTCGGGGCTTTCCGACCCCGGGTTCAGGAAGAATTCCGCCGGGTTTCGGGCCGCGATCTCCGGCAGCATGGCCAGCCCCACGGCGGGCGGCACGTACATGGAAACCCGGTCCACGGGGCCGGGCACCCCGGCCAGCGACCGGTAGGCGGGCAGCCCCTCCACCATGTCCGCCCCGGGGTTCACGGGGTAGACCGTCCAGCCGCCCTGGTGAAAGGCGCGCACCGCCTTGTTTCCATACTTCCGCCGGTCGGTCGAGGCCCCGATGATGGCAATTGCGGGCATGGGAACGCCTCCGTCCGGTTAACGCTGCGGAATGCCGTTCAGGTGGACATCCAGCCCCTCCAGGCTTGCGTTGCGCTTGAAATGGAGCATCACCCCCCTGGGGGCGGAGGCGGTGATGTCCACCCGGTCGCCTGCGCGTTTCCAGGAGACCGACACGGGCCCCCCGGGGGTGGCGAGGGCGCCCTTGGCCCATTCCAGGCCGCACAGGCGCGGGCTGACGCGGAAGGCGGTGCCGCCGGGGGCCTCGGGGGTGACCCCGAGCACCACGCGGGGCAGGAAGCGCACGGGGGCGGAGGACCAGGCGTGGGTGTGGCTGCGGGTGGGGAAGCCGTCGCGGCCCGTGGTGCCGCGGGCGAAGGTCTCCCACACCGTCGTGGCGCCCTCGTCGAGCATGGGCTGGTAGTCGCGGTAGATGGCCTGGACGATCTCCTCGCCGCGCCCCTCCTTCTCCAGGGCGTCGAGGAAGTACATCATGGCGAAGGGCGAGCCGATGGGGGTCATGCCCTCGGGCGGGTTGAGCAGTTTTTCCAGTATCTCGCCGCGCCGTTCCTTCGGGCAGAGGTCGAAGAGCAGGCTCAGGAAACCCGTGTGCATGCAGGTCTTCTGGCTGAGCGTACCGTCGCCGCGCACCGCGTCGGCGTACCAGCCGCGCCCGGCGTCCCACAGCCCCTCCACCCCGGCGGCCTGGCGGTCGCGGTAGGCCGTCAGCCACGCCAGATGCTCCGTGTCCCCCAGAATCTGCGCGCACTTGACGGCCGCGTCCGCCGCGCCCGCGGCGAACATGGCGTTGTGCGTGACGGTCCGGTGGCCGTCGTCGATGCCGGACCAGTCGAACATGTTCCAGAACGGCGCGCTGAAAAGGCCGCGGTCGTCGTTGTACTGGTCCGCGCCGCGCAGGTTCTTCACCACGTAGGGGTAG
>JAKPUV010000093.1 GCA_029554925.1 Candidatus Hydrogenedentota bacterium
CCAACTGCTGGCGCGGGGCGACCTCGACTCCATGACGCTGACCCCGGAGGACTGGACCCGCCGGGCGAACACCCCGCGTTTCCGGGAGCGGTTCAACCGGTTCACCAGCAACCGCCCGGCCTACACCTACATCGGCTGGAACCTGCGGAAGCCCCAGTTCGCCGACAAGCGGGTCCGCCGCGCCCTCGCCATGCTCCTCGACCGGGAGACGATCCTCCGCGAGATCTACAAGGGGCTGGGCATGGCGGTCCACAGCGGGTTCATGCCCGGCACCCCCGAATACAACGCCTCCCTTTCCGCCGTTCCCTTCGACCCCGCCGGGGCCGCGCGGCTGCTGGAGGAGGCCGGCTGGCGCGACACCAACAGCGACGCCCTGCTGGACAAGGACGGGACCGCCCTCCGATTTGAGACGCTTCTCACCAACCAGAACCCGGTGGCCGAGAAGATTCTGACGGTCTACAAGGAGGAGCTCGCCCGCGCGGGCGTGGAGCTGGTCATCCGTCCCATGGAATGGGCCTCCATGCTCGACCGGGTGGACAAACGCGACTTCGACTCGGTCATCATGGGCTGGCAGATGCCGCCGGACCCCGACCCCTACCAGATCTGGCACTCCTCGCAGGCGGACAAGGGATCCAACTACGTGGGCTTCCTGAACCCGGAGGCCGACAAGCTCATCGAGGACGCGCGCGTCACCTTCGACACGGCGGAGCGCATCCGGCTCTACCACCGCTTCCAGGAGATTCTCATGGACGAGCAGCCTTACCTGTTCATGCTCGCGCCCAAGGCGCTGCTGGCGGCGGACAAGCGCATCCAGGGCATCCGCAGCCACCCCTTCGGGATGGAAGAGCGCGAGTGGTTTGTGCCGAAGGCGCTCCAGCGGTACGGAAACTAGGCGGGAAGGCGCGCGATGAGGGCGTACATCACACGCAGGCTGCTCCTGATGATTCCGACCTTCCTCGGAATCAGCCTGCTCACTTTTGTCCTCATCCAGCTCGCGCCGGGCAGCCCCGTGGCCGCCAAGCTGCGCGGCATGGACGGCTCCATGAAGGCCGACGCCGCCACCGCCCAGATCATCGAGCAGACCAAGGCCCTCTACGGCCTCGACAAGCCCCTGCATGTCCAGTACGCCCGGTGGCTGGGGCGGCTGGTCACGCTGGACTTCGGCGCGAGCATGAAGGACCAGCGGCCCGTCACCACGAAGATCGCCGAGGCGCTTCCGGTGACCCTGCAACTGAACCTCCTGACCATCCTGCTGGTCTACCTGATTTCGGTGCCCCTGGGGGTCTACTCCGCCACCCACGGCGGCACCCGGACCAATACGGCGATCACGGGCGCGCTGTTCCTCCTGTACAGCCTGCCGGGGTTCTGGGTGGCCATGCTTCTCATCCTGTTCCTCGGCGGCGGCGAATACCTCAACTGGTTCCCCATCTACGGGCTGAACTCCCCGGGTGCCGCGGCGCTGTCGCCGGGCGGCTGGCTGCTGGACCGGCTGTGGCATCTGGCGATGCCGCTGTTCTGCCTCACCTACGGCAGTTTCGCGTTCCTGTCGCGCTACATGCGCGCGGGCATGCTCGACACCCTGCGCCAGGACTACGTGCGCACCGCGCGGGCCTACGGGTTCTCCGAGCGCGTCGTGGTGTGGAAATACGCCATGCGCAACTCGCTGATTCCGGTGGTCACGCTGCTCGGCGGGCTCCTGCCCGCGCTCATCGGGGGCAGCGTCATCATCGAGACCATTTTCTCCCTGCCCGGCATGGGCCGCCTCGCCTTTGAGGCCGTTCTCAGCCGGGACTACCCGCTCATCATGGGCAACGTCGCCATCGCGTCCCTGTTGACGCTGGCCGGGCTCATCCTGAGCGACCTGCTGTACACCCTGGTGGACCCGAGGATCAAGCTGGGATGACGGAACAGGAACAGCAACAGCGCTCTGCCGGCTACTGGCGCCTCGTGTGGCGGCAGTACCGCAGGAACCGCCCGGCCTTGCTGGGTGCGGCGCTGGTCCTGTTTTTCGGGGCACTGTCCCTGGCCGCGCCGTTTCTCGCCAACGACACCCCCCTGTGGCTGGTGAAGGGGGGGAAGACCTACCCGCTGCCCAACGTCATCACCTACGCCGACCTCCAGGCCGAAAACCTCTACAACAACTTCGACCGCTGGCGGCCGGGGCCCGGCGAGTATGCCCTGTGGCCTCCCGTTCCCCACGGCCCCCTGCGCCAGGACCTGCGCGCGCGTCTCGCGCCGCCCGGGCCGATCCACTGGTTCGGCACGGACGACCGGGGCCGCGACGTGCTCAGCCGGATCATCTGGGGCGGGCGCATCTCCATGTCCGTGGGGTTCATCTCCGTCGGCATCGCCGTGGTGGTCGGCGTCATCCTCGGCGCGCTGGCGGGGTACTACGGGAGATGGGTGGACGCCGCCGTCCTGCGCCTCATCGAGATATGGATGTGCGTGCCCTCGTTCTTCCTCATCATCACCGTGATGGCCCTGCTGGAGCCGGGCATCATGAACATCATGGTGGTCATCGGGCTCACGAGCTGGCCCGGGGTCGCCCGGCTGGTCCGGGGCGAGTTTCTGAAGCAGAAGGAGATGGACTACGCGGCCGCCGCGCGCGCCCTGGGCCTGGGCGACGGCCGGGTCATCTTCCGGCATATCCTGCCCAACGCCGTCAGCCCCGTGTTTGTGGCGGCCACCTTCGGCGTGGCCGGGGCCATCCTCACGGAGTCCGGCCTGAGCTTTCTGGGCTTTGGCGTGCCGCCGCCCACGGCGAGCTGGGGCGAGATTCTGAAGCAGTCGCAGAGCTACGTGGATTTCGCCTGGTGGCTTGTGCTGTTCCCCGGCATCGCCATCTTCCTGACCGTGGTGGCGTTCAACCTGGTCGGCGACGGCCTGCGCGACGCCATGGACCCGAGGCTCCGCCAATGACGCAGCCAAGCACCAACGCCTCATCGGACAGCGCGCTCTCCGTGCGGGGGCTCCGGACGGTGTTTCACACCGACGCCGGGACCGCCGTCGCGGTGGACGGGGTCTCCTTTGACCTCGCCGCCGGGGAGACGCTGGCCCTGGTGGGCGAGAGCGGCTGCGGCAAGAGCGTGACGGCCCTGTCCATCCTGCGGCTGATTCCCTCGCCGCCCGGTGAAATCACGGACGGGGAGGTGCTGTTCGACGGGCGCGCCCTGCTTGGGCTGCCGGAGCGCGAGATGCGCCGCGTGCGCGGCAACGACATCTCCATGATTTTCCAGGAGCCCATGACCTCCATGAACCCCGTGTTCCGCGTGGGCGCGCAGATCGCCTCCGTCATCCGGCTGCACCGGGGGCTCGACCGGGCCGCCGCCTGGACCGAGGCCGTGCGCGCGCTGGAGCGGGTGAACATCCCCGAGGCCGCGCGCCGCGCGCAGGACTACCCCCACCAGCTCTCCGGCGGCATGCTCCAGCGCGTCATGATCGCCCTGGCCCTGGCCTGCGGCCCCCGCGTGCTCATCGCCGACGAGCCGACCACGGCCCTCGACGTGACCATTCAGGCGCAGATCCTTTCCCTGCTGCGGGAGGTGCGGCGCGACACGGGCATGGCCGTGCTGCTGATCACGCATGACCTCGGCGTGGTCGCCGAGACCGCCGACGCCGTGGCCGTCATGTACGCCGGACGCATCGTCGAGCGTGCCCCGGTGGCCGAACTCTTCGCCAACCCGGCGCACCCCTACACCCGCGAACTGTTCCAGTCGCTGCCCGTGCTGAACGCCGGGGCGGCGCGGCTGCACGCCATCCGGGGTTCCGTGCCCCCGGCCACGGCCTACCCGGCGGGCTGCCGGTTTCATCCCCGGTGCTCCCGCGCCCTGCCGGTCTGCGCCCTGCGCGAGCCGCCGGTTGCGGAAGTCGGCCCCGGCCACACGGCGGCCTGCTGGCTCCATTGTCCGGAAGCGGCCGCCGAACCCCCGGCGGCGGAAGGAGGGAAGGGCGCATGAGCGGTGACCTGCTGGTGGTGAGGGATCTGGTGAAGCACTTTCCCGTGCGCGGCGGCGTGTTTGGGCGTGCTGTGGCCTCGGTCCGCGCGGTGGACGGGGTCAGTTTCTCGATTCCGCGCGGGGCCACCCTGAGCCTCGTGGGGGAGAGCGGCAGCGGCAAGACCACCACGGGCCGGCTGGTGCTGCGTCTCGTGGAGCCCACCTCCGGCGAGGTGTCGTTCGACGGCACGGATGTGCTCCGTGCCGACAGGGGAACCCTGCGCGCCCTGCGCAAGCGCATGCAGATCATCTTCCAGGACCCCTACGCGTCCCTGAACCCGCGCATGACCGTCGGCGGCATGCTCGGCGAGATTCTCCGGGTGCACCGGCTGGCGCGGGGCGCGGCGGTGGCCGCCCGCGTGGCGGAGCTGCTGGACCTGGTGGGCCTGCCCGGCGCGGCGGCGGACCGCTACCCCCACGAGTTCAGCGGCGGCCAGCGCCAGCGCGTGGGCATCGCCCGCGCCCTGGCCGTCGAGCCCGAGTTCATCATCGCCGACGAGCCCGTATCGGCGCTGGACGTGTCCATCCAGGCGCAGATCCTCAACCTGCTCAAGGACCTCCAGGAGCGTCTCGGGCTGACCTACCTGTTCATCAGCCACGACCTGGCGGTGGTGCGCCACATCTCCACGCATGTGGCGGTCATGTACCTCGGCCGCATTGTCGAGACCGCGCCCGCGGCGGACCTGTTCGCCGCGCCGGTGCATCCCTACACCAAGGCCCTGCTC
>JAKPUV010000194.1 GCA_029554925.1 Candidatus Hydrogenedentota bacterium
CTGGACATCCGCCACGGCCACGCAGCGCACATCGGGATGCGTGAGCATCTGGGGCAGCACATGGCGGCACCGGGGCCCCGCGCCGATGACGCCCAGCGTGATGGTGCCGCTTGGGGGCACTGCGCGCGGGCGCGCGGTGGCGCAGGAGGACAGCACCCCCGCCGCGGACACGGACGCGGCGGCGGCCTGGATGAACTGGCGTCGGGGGAGGCGGCCTTCGGTTTCCATCGGGGGCTCCTTGTTCGCCCGGGGGGGGCAGGGGCGATTCTACCCGGAACGCGCCCCCCGTTGACACCCGCGGGGGCGGCGGGGTATGGTAGCGCCCATGCCCACCGTGCGGCTTGACATCGCCGATCCTGTGACCCGGCTGACGCTGGAGGCCCTCCTGCGCGCCGCCGGACACGCCGTGTGCCGGGACGGGGGCGACGTGCTCGTGACCGACACGCCGCGCCATGCCGTCGGGGCCGCCGTGCCCGCGCTGGTGGTGTCCATGCCCGCCGGGCTGCCGGAGGCGGGCGCGGCGGTGGCCGCGGGCGCGGCGGGGATCATCCACCTGCCGCTGGTGCCCGGCGAGGCGGCCGCGCTGGTGCGCCGCGCGCTGTCCGGCCCGGCGTCGGACCCGGACGCGTTCGCGCCGGGCGAGGACCTCTCCCTGGCCGCCGCGGAGCGCCGCCATATCCTGCGGGTGCTCCGGCGGTGCCACGGCAACCGGGCCGAGGCCGCGCGCCTGCTGGGCATCGGCCGCAACACCCTTTGGCGCAAGCTCCGCGACACCGGCCCCACCCCCTGATTCTCCCCCTGCGAAAGGAAGTGCCCCAACGATGAACACCGCCCTCGACTGCATCCCCTGCCTGGTGCGCAGCGCGCTGGACGCCTCCCGCCTCTTCACCGACGACCCGGCGGTCCACGAGCGCATCGTGCGCGAGGTGTTGCAGACCACCGCCGACATGGACCTGTCCATCCGGCCGCCCCTCATGGCCCAGCGCATCCACCGCCGTCTGCGCGAACTGACGGGCAACGGCGACCCCTACGGCCCCGCCAAGGTGCGGTTCAACGCCCTCGCCGCCGAGCTGCTGCCCGCGCTGGAGGCGGAGCTGGACGCCGCCGCCGACCCGTTCAACATGGCGGTCCGCCTCGCCATCGCGGGGAACATCATTGACCTGGGCCCCAATCTGCACCTGTCCGAGGCGCACATCCGCGAGAGCCTGGAGCAGGCCCTCGCCACGCCCCTCGACGGCGACTCGGACGCCTTCCGGCGGGAGATTGACGCCGCCCGCGAAATCCTCTATCTGGCGGACAACGCCGGGGAGATCTACTTCGACCGCCCCCTGCTCAAGCGCCTGCCGGAGGGCCGGGTCACCGTGGCCGTGCGCGGCCTGCCCGTGCTCAACGACGCCACGCTGAAGGACGCCCGCGAGGCGGGGCTCCACGAGCTGGCCCGCCTCATGGACAACGGGTCCGACGCGCCGGGCACGGTGATTGAGGACTGCCATGACGCCTTCCGCGCGGCCTTCGAGAGCGCCGATCTCCTCATCGCCAAGGGCCAGGGAAACTTCGAGACCCTCATCGGCTGCGGCCGCCCCGTGTGGTACCTCTTCAAGGCGAAATGCGCCGTCGTCGCCCGCGAGGTGGGCAAGCCCCTGAACACGCACCTCCTCATGCGCGAGCCGCAGGGATGACCCGGCCCGTCGGACCGGTCGGACAAGTCGGACCCGTCCGACGGGTCAGCCGATGCCATTGAGCAGCGCGAAGTTTTTCCGGTTGTCGGCGTGGAGCCGTTTGAAGACCCCGTAGTTGCGGTCGTAGACCGCGCGGTGGGCGGGGTCGGGGGTGTGGGTGCGCGTGATCCGCACGGAGCGGGCGATGGCCGGAAAGTCGGGGTAGACGCCCAGGGCCAGGCCGCAGCAGGCGGCGGCGCCCGCGGCCCCCGCGTTCTGCGGGTTCTCCACCACGGCGACGGTGCGGCCCGTGATGTCGGCGAGCATCTGCGCCGTGACGGGCGAGAGCGCGCCGCCGCCCACGAAGCGCAGCGGGTCGTTGATGGGGAACTTCCGCGCCATGCACTCGAGGTACCAGCGTTTCTGGTAGAGGATGCCCTCGACCACCGCGCGGATGAGCTTCCGTTTCCCCGTGTCCAGGCTGAGGTTGAAGAACATGCCGCGCGCGTTGGGGTCCTCGAAGGGCGACCGGTTGCCGTGGAGCCAGGGGGTGAAGACCACGCCGCCCGCGCCGGGCGGGGCCTCGCCGACCACCTCGCCGAGATACTCCAGCAGCGAGCTGTGGCGCGCGTCGGGGTCCTCGGCAACATGGCGCTTGGAGAGGTAGACCCCGATCTCGTCGAGGGCGATGTGGTCGCGCACCCACTCCAGGCACTTGCCCGAGGTCTCCTGCTCGCCGATGTAGTTGTAGTGGCCCGGCCGCGCGCCGAGGATGGACGCCATGAAGTGCGTGATGTCCAGCGTGCGCCGC
>JAKPUV010000206.1 GCA_029554925.1 Candidatus Hydrogenedentota bacterium
ATTGTGGACGCGGACCTCACGCGGCGGGCCGTTTTTGTGGAGAGCGGTTACCGGCTGACCCTGATCAGCGCGGGCACGGGCTCCGGTGCGACCCTGCCCGCCTCGGGGCCGGATCCCGGCATTGTCTACGCCTATCCCGACGGGGATAGTGTGAGCCTGCTCGCCTTGCCGAACGCGGATTCCGTTTTTGTCGGGTGGTCCGGCGATCTTCCCGCGGGCGCGGACCCCGCGGACCCCATACTCGAAATAGTCATGGACCAGAACCGGGTGATTACCGCCATTTTTGACGCGGCGGATCATGTCCTGACGGTCAACGTTGTGGGGCAGGGCGCCGTGGTCTTGGCAAACCGCATTCAGAAGGGCCCGGGGGTCTTCGGGTTCCTCGACGGGGAGACGGCCAGGCTGGGGGCCGCGCTGACGCCCGGAACGGGGCACGCGTTTCAGGAGTGGACCGGCGACACTGCCGGAGACGCGCTGCTGTTCGACCAGGCCATCTTGATGGACGGGGACAAGTCGGTGACGGCGGTGTTCTCCGAGCAGTCGGCGGTTCCCGTGACCGTGCTGAGCGCCGACCCCGCAAAGGGAACAACGAGCCCCGCCCCAGGGGACTACGCCTACCGGCCCGGCCAGTTAACGTTTTTTTCCGCGGTGCCCCTTGAGGGGTTTGTGTTTGCGGGATGGAGTCTGGAGACGGACGCGGGCGGCGGGTATGTGGACAGTGGCCGCACGTATGTGACGCCCGTCCTGGCAGAGCCGGTGGGGCCGCATCCCACCCGGGTCACGGCGCATTTTGGGGAGAACCCCGCCACACTGACCATCTTGGAGCCCGTGGGGGAGGGGCAGACCTACCCGCTGCCGGGGAGCTATGAACTGGCCTCGGGAACCGCCGTCACCCTGACCGCCACCCCGGAGGATGTGTGGGAGTTTCAGGGATGGTACGACGGCGAGGGCACACTGGTTTCCGGCAGCCCCGTCTTTCCCGTCATCCTTGACGGGACCATGACGTATCAGGCGCGTTTTTCCATACCCACGTTCACCCTGACCCTGTACACGGCCGGCGCGGGAACGGGCACTCTGGTACCGGCGGGCTCCCCCGACGGGGAAACCTATGACCTTCCCATCTCCACCGCCGTGACCCTCACGGCCATTCCCGACTCCAACAGCGTGTTCACGGGGTGGAGCGGCGATCTTCCGCCGGGCACCGTGCCGGATGTTCCCGTGCTCAACGTGGTCATGAACCAGAACCGGACCATCACCGCGACCTTTGTGCCCGCCGACTTCACCCTGACAGTCAACGTGGCGGGCACGGCCAACCCGGTGAACGTCACGCCCCCGCCCGGCGTCTATGGTTACCTGGCCGGCCAGACGGCGGTGGTCATCGCGCTGCCCGCGTCGGGCAGCCCGGCGGCCTTCGACCTGTGGACCGGAAGCGCCATCACCAACAACGCGATTGTCCCGTTGACCATGGACGGCAACAAGGTGATGACGGCGAACTATGTGGACGACAACGGGTCGAACACCTTCGGGCTCACGGTGACGGCGCCCGGGGGCGACGGGTCCGGGGCCTATTTCCCGCTGAGCCCCGGAAGTTACCGCGTGCTTTCCAACAGGACCCTCTTCTTCGGGGCCAACCCGAACCCCGGCAGCTTCTTCGGCGGCTGGACGGGCAGCTACGCGGGGGTCAACACGCCGCAGGAGCTGGCCGTGCGCATGGACCAGGACCGCACGGTCGGCGCGGTGTTCAGCGCGACGGGAACCACGGTGACCGTGGCCCTGTCCGGGCAGGGCGATGTCTTCCCGCGGCCGGGCGTCTATGCCTTCGCCGACGGGCTGGTGGTTCCCTTCACCGGCCAGCGCATCAACTCCACCTGGGTGTTCGACAGCTGGCAGGACGCCGTCGGCGGCGTCTATGCCACCACGTCCACCTACAACCTCACGGTGGATGCGGACATGCCCGGCATGTTCATCACCGGCGTTTTCGCGGAGGACTCCGAGGCGCCCGTGCTGGCCTGCGGGGGCGACCGGACCCTGGAGCCGAACGGGGCCTGCGAGTGGATTGTGCCCGACTACACGGGGGACATCACCGTCACGGACGACTACGGCCCGATTTTCCTGGGCCAAGCCCCTTTAGCAGGTACGGTGATCGCCGGGCCCACGCTCGTTGTGATCACGGCCCGCGACGCCAGCACCCTCAGTCCGAACAGCACCTGCTCCTTTCTTGTCAACCCGGTTGACACGGCCGGGTTCTGCACGCAGCCGGTCTTTGGCGTGGACCAGGACGGGGACCAGGACATCAGCCTGACGGAGCTGATGCGGATCATCCAGTTCTACAACACCCCGGGCGGCGCCTATTCCTGCACGGAAAGCGCGACCGAGGACGGCTATCAGCCGGGCGCCGGGGACACCTCCTGCGCGCCGAACGCGGCCGATCTCGACGGCGACTTCTCCATCACGCTCTCCGAGCTTCTCCGCATCGTGCAGTTCTACAACGCGGGCGGCTACTTCTACTGCGGCGTCCTCTCGCCCGACGGCGACGGCTTCTGCGCGGGGCAGGCCTCCGGGGTGCGGCTGGTCCACGCCGCGTTTGAAACCCCCTCCGTGGACCTGTGCGCCAACGGCCTGAAGGTGCTCTCCGACCTGTCCTACGGGCAGGTGACGGCTGCCCTCGGGTTCCCGGAGAACGCCTATGACCTCGGGCTGGTGCCCGCGGGTGGGGACTGCGCGGACACCCCCGTCATCGCGATGCAGCAGGATTTCTGGGCGGGCTCCGACCAGACGCTGGTCGTTGCGGGGCCGTCGGCCGACCTGTCTTGGTTTGTGTTTTCCGATGACGCCGTGGAACCCGCGCCCGGCAACGCCCGCGTGCGCGTCATCCATGTGAATCACGCGCTGGAGACGGTGGACTGCGGCGCCGTCACGCCCGGTCCGGTCCTCTTCGCGGACGACATTTCCTACGGCGAGCAGCGCGACGCCGTGGAGGTGTCCGCGGGCGACTACACGCTTGCCATCACCACGTCCGACGGCCTGACCACCCTGCTGGGCGGGCTGGCGATCACCCTGGAGGACGGGATTAACTACAGTCTGGTGCTGGGAGGCAACGGCATTCCCGGATTCCAGCCCGTGATCCTCGCGAAATAGCCCCTCTGAAACGCCGCGGCGGCGGGGTCCGGTCCGGACCCCGCCGCCGTTTCTCTTGGGGGAGACTCATTCCACGGGGGTGAAGAGCGCCAGGGCCCGGCAGATGAGCAGCGCGGCGCGGGACTTGTTCAGCACGTAGAAGTGCATGCCCGGCGCGCCGCCGGCAATCAGCTCCTCCGCCTGCCGCGCGGCGTGGTACACGCCGACGGCATACTGCCCCTCCTCGTCGTCCTGGTGCACCTCCAGCCGCCGCAGGAGGCGTCCGGGCAGGTGCGCGCCGCACATGGCGGTCAGCCGGCGGATCTGCGCCAGGTTCGTTACGGGGAGGATGCCCGGCACGATCGGCGCCGAAATGCCCGCGTCCGCGCACCGGTCACGGAAGCGGAAATAGTCCTGGTTGTCGAAAAAGAGCTGCGTCACCACCACGTCCGCGCCCGCGTCCACCTTCCGCTTCAGGTGCTCGATGTCCGCCGCCACGGACGGCGACTCCGGATGGGTTTCCGGGTAGCCCGCCACCAGCACGGCCAGGGCGGGGAACTCCGCGCGGATCAGCTCCACGAGGTCGGACGCGTGGCGGAACTCCGAAGGCTCCTCCGCCCCCGGCGCGTCTTTGGGCGGGTCGCCGCGCAGGGCCACGACGCCGGAGACCCCCAGGTCCAGCGCGGAGCGGATGTACGCCCGGATGCCGTCGCGCGAGGCTCCCGAACAGGTGAGATGCGAGACGACCGGCATCTGCGGGTGCCGCTCGCGGATGGCGCGGAGCACGTCCAGGGTGCGGTCCCGCGTGGACCCGCCCGCCCCGTAGGTGCAGGTGATGAAGGAGGGCTTGCAACGCACCAGCTCTTGGAGCTGGTCGAAGAGGCTCTCCATCCCCTCCGGGGTCTTCGGGGGAAACAGTTCAAAGGACACGGCCGGACGGCCCTGCCCGTAGAGGGAACGGATGTCAAAAGCGGTGTCCATGAGATTTCCCGGCGTGCCTTATGCACTCCCGCCTATTTTAGGGACCGGCGGCCGCGGGGGTCAAGGCGGCCCCGCGCGTTTTCGGGCGCGGCCGGGCACCCTTTCGGACGCCGCGCTTGAACGCCGCCTTCCGGGCGGCAATAATGGGGGCTGCTGCGGCGCCCCCGCGGCACGCGCCGCTCCGGGGCGTCGCCGGAGGTGTCCGGAAAAGGGCAGGGTAACGCCATGGGCCTCATCGTGTCGCTGGTCGTGTCCGTGCTGTTCATCGTGCTGGCCACGGTGAAGGGGAAACTGCACCCCTTCCTGGCGCTGCTGGTGGCGGCGTTCGGGTTCGGGATCGCGGCGGGCATGCCGCTGAAGGACCTGGTCAAGTCGGTGAACACGGGATTCGGCGACACCATCGGCAACATCGGCATCGTCATTCTGGCAGGCTGCATCATCGGCACCTTTCTGGAGAAGTCCGGCGGGGCCTACCGCATCGCGGCGGCGGCGCTGCGCGTCACGGGGCGGCGCAATGTGCCCCTGGCCATGGCCGCCGTGGGCTATGTCGTTTCCATCCCCGTGTTCTGCGATTCCGGGTTTGTGCTGCTTTCCCCGCTGGGCCGGGCGCTGTCGCGGAAGGCCGGGGTGCCCCTGGCGGCCTGCGCCGTGGCGCTGGCCATGGGGCTCTACGCCACCCACACCATGGTGCCGCCGACCCCCGGTCCCGTGGGGGCGGCGGGGGTGCTGGGCGCGGACCTGGGCCTGGTAATCCTCTGGGGCATGGGCGTGGGGCTGGTCGCGGCGCTGGCGGGGTGGCTCTTCGCCGTGAAGGCGGCCGGGAGGGTGGTGTTGGAGGCGGACATTCCCGAAGCCGCCCCCGCGCCGGAGGAGGGAGGAACCCCCTCCACGCCGAAGGCGCTGGCGCCGATCCTGCTGCCCCTCGCGCTGATCGTGCTGCGCTCCATCGCAGAGCTGCCGGCGAAGCCCCTGGGGGAAGGGCAGGCCGCCGTGCTGCTGTCCTTTCTGGGGCAGCCCGCCGTGGCCCTGCTGCTCGGGGCCTTTCTTTCGTTCCTGCTTCCGGCGAAATTCGACCGCGCCATGCTGTCCACGACCGGCTGGGTGGGCGAGGCCATGACGGCGGCGGCCATCATCATCGTCATCACCGGCGCGGGCGGCGCTTTTGGCAAGGTGCTCCAGAACTCCGGCATCGCCGACGTCATCGGCTCGACGCTCCAGGGGCGGGAGGGTGTCGGCATCCTGCTGCCCGTGCTCATCGCGGCGGCGCTGAAGACCGCCCAGGGCTCGTCCACCGTGGCGCTGGTCACGACGGCGGGGCTGATGCTGCCGCTGCTGGCCCCGCTGGGGCTGGAGGGGGCCACGGCCCGCGCGCTCGTGGTGGTCGCCATCGGCGCGGGGTCCATGATGGTCTCCCACGCCAACGACAGCTTCTTCTGGGTGGTCACCCAGTTCTCCGGCATGACGGTGAACCAGGGCTACCGCCTCCAGAGCCTGGGGTCGCTGGTGACGGGCCTCGCCGCCGCGGCAACCGTCTGGGCGGCCGCCGCCGTGGTCCTGTAGGAGCGCCGGTCAGAGCAGGAAGCGGACGGAGTCGAGGCCGATGCGGATGAAGGCCATGGGGGTCCACGGGATGGCCTGGGGGAAGATGCGCGTGGAGATGCGGTAGGCCGTGTAGGTGTGGCCCAGGTACCGTGCGAGGGTCATGGGGAAGGGGCCCCGGATCATCGCGCGGACAACGGGGGCGGCCCATCCCGGCGCCATGGTGTACAGGGGGCCGAGATAGCAGGCGCGGAGCTGCACTTCGCGCTCGCGCGGCGTGAAACAGGACAGCTCGGTGGCCTCGTGGAAGCGGGCGCTCTTTGCCCCGGACTCCGGGAGCCACCCCTTCTTGACGCACTCGCGCCAGATGTCGGTGCCCGTGTAGGGGGTGCACAGGGCGAAGATGGGCGCCGAGGGCTGGAGGTCGCGGACGAAATCGAGGGACTGGAAGTCGTCCTCAAGCGTGCCGCCGGGGATGCCCAGCATGGTGCAGGCGTAGGTGGTGATGTGGTACTTCTCCGCGATGGCGAAGGACTCGCGCACCAGTTTGTCCGTGAGGTTGCGCCGCAGCACGACGTTGCGCAGGGTCTCGTCGCCCGACTCAACGGACATGCCGATGGACTGGCACCCGGCCCCTGCCAGCAGGCGGGCCGTCTCCTCGGTGAGCGTGTTGGACCGCATGAGGCAGTAGAAGGGCACGCCGATCCGCCGGGGGTATTTCTCCGCGAACTCCAGCAGCCAGTCGTCCACGCGGTGGGCGAAGGTGTCGTCGGCGAAGCGGACCAGCCGCAGCGGGGGGAACTCGCGGCGCACCTGGTCAATCTCGTCCAGCACGTTGTCCACCGACCGCCGCCGGAGCACGGGGCCGCACTGCTTGAACATGCGGTTGAACGCGTGGTTGAAGCAGTACGAGCAGTTGTAGGGGCAGCCGCGCCCGGTGATGAAGGACCGCAGACCCGAGGTGCGGCAGTAGGGCATGGCCTCGTAGAAGGCCGCCCGCTCGGGGAACGGGAACCGGTCAAGGTCGTGCGAGAGCACCCGTTTCACGGGCTCCTTCGCGCCCCGCGGCACGAGGTTCGGGATGTCGTCAAAGGACGCGCCCGCCTCCAGCCGCGCAAGCAGCTCGGGCAGCGCCTCGTCGCCGTCGCCCTGGCAGATGGCGTCGAGGCCCATTTCCTCCAGCACATTCGGGGAAAAGGTGGGATGCGGCCCGCCCATCACCCGGAAGGGCGGCTTCGGCCACTCCTTCGCCGCCGCCAGAATCTCCCGGTCCGCCGCCCGGAACATCGCGAGGTCGGCCGTGGAGGTGCTGTAGGCCACCACGTCGGGGCGGAAAGCCGCCGCCATGCGGCCCACGCGGTGGCGCCGCAGGATGGCGAGGCGGGTGTCGTGCCCCGCGCGGCGGCACGCCCCGATGAGCATCAGCACGCCCAGCGGCTCCATCAGAAAGGGGGTGGAGGAGACGAACAGCACCTTCATGGTGTTTTTCCGGAGGGTGGGGGCGCGGCCGTGTCCGCGGCCGGGGCACAGCCCCCCGTGTCGGGACAGGCGGCGGCGGACGGCAGCAGTCCCTTGGTCGCCCGGTACAGCAGGATGGGCAGGAAGGCCGGCAGCAGCCAGGGCTGGGGATGGCTGCGCGCGAGGCGCGCCAGCCGCCTCGGATTCGCGTAGAACTGCCGAAGCGCGCGCCGCTGATAATGAAAGAGTGTCTCGTCGGGCAGGTCCGTCAGGTTGACGCGCATGCCCGAGATGTCCATGTTGTCATAGCGCAGCCGCGCCAGCTTTTCGGGGTGCTCCCGCTTCACGATGTCGTGAAGCGCCGTGCCGGGGAACGGGGTGACGGTGTAGAACGACGCCGTGTGGAACGGCGACGCGCAGGCCGTGGAGATCGTCAGGCGCAGTTCCTCCTCCGTCTCCGTGGGGAAGCCCAGCATGCAGAAGAGGTTGCTGTACACCCGCCGCGCGGTCATGCGCTCCCCCGCCGCCATGAGCATCTCCACGCGCATGTTCTTGCCCGTGTATTTCTGCAGCCGGGGGGACGCCGTGTCCATCGCCACGCTGCACTGGTACATGCCCGCGCCGACCAGCGCGTCTATGACCGCGTCGTCGAGCAGGTCGGCCCGAATGCCGTAGGGGAAGGCCATGCGGGGCCGAAACCCGCACCGCGCCGCCAGGTCGCAGAAATCTGTCACGCGGCGCGGGTAAAAGTTGAAGTTGTCGTCCAGGAACTCGAAATCATTGATCCCGTAGGTCTTGGACAGGTGGGACATTTCCTCCAGGATGCGCTCCGGCGAGTTGACCCGGATGCTCCTCCCGAAGGTCTTGTGGCACCAGATGCACCCGTAGGGGCAGCCCCGGCTGCTGTTCAGCGAGGCGTAGCGGCGGCGGAACACGGGGGCGATGGACTGCGCCCGCCAGTACGCCGGCAGGTCAATCAGGTCATAGGCCGGCATCGGCAGGGCGTCCAGGTCCTCCACCTGCTCCACCGGGCCGGGGTTCACCACCACCTCCCCGTTCGCGTCGCGCCAGATCACGCCGGGGATCCCGCCGAAGTCCCGGCCGCCCTCCCTCCAGGCCTGAAGCACCGTCTTCGTGGCGAGTTCGCCCTCGCCGGGCACCACCACGTCCACGTCCGCCTCCGCCATCACGGCCTCTTTGGCCGAGGAGGCGTGCGGGCCGCCCGCGAGGATCAGGGCGTTGGGCAGCGCCGCCCGCGTGAGGCGGACCGCCTCGGGAAGGAGGTAGGAGGCCGTGGTCAGCAGGGAAAAACCGACCGCATCGGCCCCGAACGCCGCCGCACGGCGGACAATCTCCGCCGGGGGGCAGTTCTCCAGGCGCTGGTTGACGATCATCGGCTCGGCGGACAACTCGCGGCGCAGGTAGGCCGCGAGGGACATCACGCCCATCGGCGGGGTGACCAGGGGGAAGACCCGGGTGTGATAGCCGATATTTGCCAGAAACACCTTCAACCAGTCCGCCTTTCACCGGTCCTCGCCGCCAGGCCCCGGGTATGATACCACAGGGCTCCGGAGAACATTCCCCGGGGCCGGCCGCGATACGGCCAGCAAACGCGCGTCCCCCCGCGGCGGCGCGGGGGGACGGAAAAGCGTTGTTGCCGGTTCGGTTTAGTGCGCGGCGGCCGCGGCGTCTCCGGCGGCCTTTGCGTACTCGGGCAGCGTGTTCAGGTAGTTGCCGTAGCCGACGATGAAGGTGGAGAAGACCAGCACGGCGAGGCCCAGGGCCACCAGCACCTGGGTGCGCTTGCTGGCGCCGCGCCACTCGCGCAGCGCCACGCCCCACAGCGTGCTGAAGATGATGATGGACGCCATGTGCAGGGTCCAGCTCGAGAACTTGTACTCGCCCATCTTCGTCTCGCCCATGCTGTAGAAGAAGAACTGCATGTACCACGTCACGCCCGCGAGGGCGGAGAACACGTAGTTGGACAGCATCGGCACCCGGGTGGGTTCGCCGGTCTCCGTCTTGCCCGTGGCGGTGAAGTACTCGTGCCCGCTGCGGTTCTTCCAGTTCAGGTACATGCACCACAGGAAATTGGTGGTCAGCCCGCCCCAGAGGACGATGATCAGCACGGGCAGGTTCTGCCACAGGTCGCTGCGCCCGGCGTCCGTCAGCTGCGTTAGCGCGATGTCCGCAATGGGCCGCCCCGCCGCCATGCCGTAGGACATGGAGGCGCTCATGACGCCGGAGAAGGTCGCCACGAGGATGCCCTTGGTGAAGTTGAACTCCTTGATGACCGCCTTCTTCTCCTCCTCGGGCATCTCCTTTTCCTTGGACATGCCCGCCGCCCCGCTGATGGCGATGCCCGCCAGGCAGACAAACACGCCGAGCAGAATGAACTGGCCCGGGGTCTCCGAGATAATCGTCAGGAACTCCCCCTTGAAGATCGGCGGCATCAGCGTGCCGAAGGCGGCGCAGTAGCCCAGGGCGATCGCCATGCCCAGGGCGATGCCGAGGTAGCGCATGGTCAGGCCGAAGGTCAGCCCGCCCAGACCCCACATGGCCCCGAAGAAGTATGCCCAGAAGATGTTTTCCCTGGGGGCGTTGAAGATCGCGCCCAGCGGGTTCGGCACGAGCAGGCTCGCCAGAATGAACGGAGCGATGAGCCACGAGAAGATGCCGCCCACCAGCCAGTAGGTCTCCCACGACCACACCCGCACCTTGCGGTAGGGGATGTAGAAGCTCGCCGACGCGAGGCCGCCCAGCCAGTGGTAGAAAAGACCAAGAAGGGGGTTCGGTGCCATGAGGGGCGCATCCTTTCCGTGAGAGGTTGACCGCGAAAAAGGGCGAAAAGCCGCCGTCCGGACACGGGCGACACAGCCCGCCGCGCCCGGCCCGCATCAGAATACAGACCGCGCGGGGGGCAAATCAAGACCAGGGAACCACGGAAAACACAGAGTACACGGAACGGAAGAGGGGTTCTTTTCGTCTACTCCGTGTGTTCCGTGGTCAGTCCCAGTCCTTACTTCACAATGCGCTCGATCTCGGCGCCCGGATGGTGGCCGAAATTGACGAGCAGCCCGAGCCGGTGTCCGGACGCCTTCAGGTAGTTGTGGACCTGGGCCCGGTGCTCGTCGGCGATTTCCCTGACGGCCTTGAGTTCGACGAGGACACAGTCGAAGCAGACGAAGTCGGGGCGGTAGGTCTGGGCAAGCGGCTCCCCCTTGTAGAGAAGGCCCAGTTCCTGCTGGGCCACCGCCGGGATGCCCCGCGACCGAAACTCCCGTTCCAGGCATTCCTGATACACCGCCTCCAGGAACCCGCACCCCATCTCGCGGTACACCTCAAACACGGCCCCGCGTATCCTGTAACTCTCCTCACGGAAAAGCAGGTCTTCCATGATCCCTCCCATCCGCCGCATTTCTCTTTCCTGAACGACAGGTCCACTGACGGGAAAATCATACCCAAAACCTGCCACCACGGACCAAACAGAGCACACTGAAAAGAAAGAGGAGCCTCCTTTTAAGCGTCCGCCTGTTGGCCTTCACGCTGCGCGGCGTTGCATCTTGCGCGCCGCACAAGGCGGACTATCACTCGCAAGATTCCCGCCCCGGCGAAGAAGAGCAGGATGGCGAACATCCCGAGCCAGACGGCCATCATCGTGTCCCCGACGGCCAATACCCCCGCCCTCAAGTTCACCGGACGACCGTTGACCACGTCATAGTAGAAGTTGCAGAGACGCGTCTCCCGGTCGTATGCCACATGAACGCTTTTCAGCCCCCCAATCTCTTGTATCGTGATATGGGCGCTCTTCCCTCCCACGCCTTTCTCCAGCCCAGCCTCATGCAGTTCTTCGGCTGTGATATCGAAGCGATGGGATTGCAGCAGACGGTCTGAAAACAAAGCTGCATAATCCCCGCCCCGCCTCAGCGTGGTCCGAGCATCGGTCTCAAGCGGGACAAGGTTCCAGAGGACATAAGCGCCGCTTTGCCTGTCCTGCGCCAACAGCAGGAACTCCTCCCACAAGACGCCGTCTCCATAGGCATGGGGTGCGATTCTGTAACTCACCCACCCGTAGGAGACACCCAGGAATATGGTGCCACAGGCAATGAGTGTGAAAACGCGTCCCCATCTTGATGACCGCATCAGCGACCTCCCAGGAAGAGCGCCAACCCGCCTTCCCGCCGTTGCATTTCCCTTCCGTGACAGTTCAGCCCACCGACGGAAGAAATCGTACCCGATCGCCTGGCGTAATACAATCTGCGACCCCGGAACACACGGAGAACACGGAAGGGTAGAGGGTCTGTTTCCGTGTGCTCCGTATGTTCCGTGGTCCCCTATTGCGGCAGTTCGGGCAGACCGAGGCGTTTGCGCCAGGCGGGGTAGTCCTTTTCGAGGAAGGCGGCGGGCCAGCGGCCGTACCAGGCGTAGCCGGAGCGGCGCTCGAGCTCGACTTCGGCGAGGGTCTCCACGCGCGTGCCGTCGCGGCGGCAGAGGAAGGGCTTCTCCGTTTCCAAATCGTAGTAGCGCGCCCAGAGGGGCGGCGCGGCGGGGTCGGGCACCGCCACGGTGTCGCTGGTGGCGGTGTGATGGGTGAAGCGGACGGGCTCGATGGGCACCTTCTCCACGCGGAGCCCCTCGATGCGCGCGGACTGCAGCCACGCGGCCCCCGCCTCGACGGCCGCGATCACCCGCGCGTCGGGGTCGGGCAGCGCGGCGAGCAGGCGCAGCACATCGGTGCTTTCCCCGGCGGTGATGGAGGGGAGCTCGTAGGCCCGCGCCTTCACGGGGGCGAAGGTGGCGTGGTCGTGCTGCTGGCACCAGGCGGTTTTGCGGCCCTTCACGGTGATCTGGCAGGCGAGCACGCAGTCCAGCGCGCGGTCCAGCGCCTCCCCGGCGGCGCGGCGGCGGGCGTCGTCAAGCCAGGCGAACTCCGGCGCGCCGGAGCGGATGGACAGCAGCAGCCGCATGACCCCCGTCATCACCCCGTCGTTGAAGGTGACGGCGTCAACGTCCGCGCCGCACCACCCGCCCGTGGGGCGCTGCTCGCGCAGGACATAGTCCAGCCCGCGTTCCGCCGCCGCGCGGTGGGCCGGGTCGCCCGTCTGGAGAAACACCCGCGCCAGATACTCCACCTGCGTGTAGGTGTTGCGGTTGTCGAGCGTGCTCTTCTTCAGGCCGTCACCGCTCAGCCGCCGCACCTCCGTCTCCGGAATGTCCGCCAGCCAGTCCACATTCTTTGGCCAGCCGCCGTCCGCATTCTGGTAACGCAGCAGGTTGGCCGCGATTTCCACGATCTGCGCGGGGTCAAACCGTGCGTCCTTCCGGTCGCGCCCCAGCTTCGCCCGCCAGTGGGAGATACTGTCCGAGAAACCCGAGATGTCCACAGGGGTGTACGTGACCGGATTCTCCGGGACCACGTCCGCAGTCACGGGAATCGAGAGAGACAGCACCGCGAGAACCTGAACAAGCACGCCAAGTCGGAAGGCCATGACTCTCCTTTTCCCATCTGTGGCCTGCTTCCTTCCTGCCCCGTCAGTCCACCGATGGGGGAAAGCGTACCCGATCCCCTTGCCGGATGCAATTTGCCACCGCGGAGCACACGGAACACACCGCAAAGAAAACGTTTCTTTTCCGTGTGCTCCGTGTGTTCCGTGGTTGCCCCCGGCGGCGGTTTCTGGGATAATCCCGGACACGCAAAGAACCGAAAGGGATTGGACAGATGAAGACCAGCCATTGCCTTCTTGCCGCGATCCTCTTCGCCGCCGCGGGGGCGGCGGTTGCGGCCGATTCGCCGCAGTTCCGGGGGCCCGACCGGACGGGGGTGTTTCCGGAGTCGGGACTGCTGAAGGAATGGCCGGAGGGCGGCCCCAACAAGGCGTGGGTGGCCACCGGGATTGGCAGGGGCTATTCGTCTGCGGCCACGCTGAACGGGAAGATCTATGTCACGGGGATGACGGGGGCGAAGGAGGGGGTGGTCACGGTGCTGACGCCGGACGGCGCGGTCGTGAAGACGATCCCCTACGGCCCGGAGACGGACGAGGAGCAGGCGCCGGGGGCGCGGTCCACCCCGACCCTGGAGGGAAACCGCCTTTACCTTCTCACAGGCCTGGGTGTGGTGGTGTGCCTCGACACGGACACGGGGGCGAAGGTGTGGGAGGCGAACGTGGCCGCCCGGTTCAACGCGAAGAAGCCCATGTGGCACTACGCGGAGTCGGTGCTGCTGGACGGGGAGAACCTGATCTGCACGCCCGGCGGGGACGACGGCCTGATCGCCGCGCTTAACAAGCACACCGGCGAGACGGTCTGGGCGCTCAAGGAGCCAAAGGACAAGGCGGCCTACTGCTCCCCCGTGATCTTCACGCACAACGGCCGGCGCATGATCTCCACCGCCACGGGCCTCTATGTCGTCGGGGCCGACCCCGCGACGGGCGCGCTGCTGTGGCAGGTGGAGCAGAAGGCCCCCTGGGACATCCACGGGGTGAGCCCGGTTTACGGCGGGGGGCTTCTCTACTATGTGGCGGGCGACGGCACCGGCGGGGCCGCGCTGGAACTCTCCGCCGACGGCGCGTCGGTCACCCAGAAGTGGGCGGACAAGACCCTGGACTGCCTGCACCACGGCGTGGTGGCGGTGGACGGGCATCTCTACGGCACGGGCTACAAGGGCGGCGGCAAGCTGGTCTGCCTCGAAATGGCGACCGGGAAAGTCATGTGGACCACCAAGGAGGTGGGGGAGGGCGTCACCATCGCCGCCGACGGCATGCTGTACGTCTACGAAGGGCCGAAAAAGGGCATCGTCAGCCTGGTCAAGGCCGACCCGTCGGGGTTCGTCCGGACGGGCCAGTTCCCCGTGACCGACGGCGGCGACGACAAGCACTGGGCCCATCCCACCATCGCCAACGGGCACCTTTTAGTCCGCCACGGCGACGCGCTGGTCGCTTACAAGGTGTCGGCGGCGGCGGAATAGGCGAACCGCAGGCGGAGTTGCATCCCTGCGGGGGATGTGACATGCTGGACGGCGAGCATCCGCGAAAGGAACTGCACGCATGAAAACCCGCCCCACCCGCCGCGGCTTTCTTCAGGCGGCCGCCGGCGCCGCCGTGGCCATGAACGCGTCGAGCTACGCCCGTGTGGTCGGTGCCAACGATCGGATTGGCGTTGGCCAGCTGGGCTGCGGCGAGCGGGGGCGCACGGCGCACATGCCCGGTCTGCACGCCCACGAAAAGGCGCACAACGTGGAGTACCGCGCCGTGTGCGATGTCTGGCGGGTGGCCCGGGAAGAGGCGGCCGGCATGGTCCAGAACTGGAACGGCGCGGCCCCGAAGCAGTACGTCAGCCACGAGGACCTCGTCAACGACCCCGACATTGACGCCGTGATGATCGCCACCTGCGACCACCAGCATGTCCGGCACTTGGAGGACACGGCGCGGGCGGGCAGGGACGCCTACTGCGAAAAACCCCTCGCCAAGGATATGGAGAGCCTGAACCGGGTCTGCGACGTGGTGAGGGAAAGCGGGATACTGGTCCAGATCGGCACCCAGTCCCGCAGCCTGCCCAGCATGACCGGTGCGCGCGAGGCCTACCGCAAGGGGCTGCTCGGAAAGGTCGGACGCATTGAGCAGATGCGCAACGAGCCCCGGCCCTACTGGCTCACCCAGCTTAAGGAGGCCCGGGCGGAGGATGTGGACTGGCAGCGATTCCTGATGGGCCGGCCCGACCGCCCCTTCAGCGCCGCCCAACTGACCGGATGGTACGGGTTCCGCGAGTTCTCTGACGGACCGGTGCCCACCTACGGGTCGCATTTCGTGGATCTGGTGCACTACATCACCGGCACGACCTTTCCCGTGAGCGCAGTGTGCCTGGGACGGGACAGCGAGGGGCATGAGGGGGTTCCCTTTGACTGCCCCGAGCAGGTGCAGGCGGTGTGGACCTATCCGGAGGGGTTTCTGGTCTGCTACTCCACCGGCTTTGGGAACTGCTCCGGTTCCGGATTCTCCCTGTACGGCGACCAGGCCGCCATGAACTTGTGGGAGGGGGAGGACGTCTACCTCTACCGAAGGGGCGCCCTCAACAGCGGCGGGAAGCCTGAGGACCAGATCCGGGTCGAGGATGTGCCGGTGCCCGACCACCTCGTTGACTGGCTCCAGTGCATCCGTTCGCGGAAGACCCCGAACGCACCCATGGAGGCGGGCTACCAGCATGCGGTGGCGGTGATCATGGCGATGAAGGCCTACGACACGGGGCGGCGCCAGGTTTTTGACCCCGGAAAGCGCGAAATCCGGGAGGGGTAGCCCGGGGAAACGTCCCCGGGAGGAGCCGTCGTGCGCCTTCTGTCGTGCCTTTTGGCCGCAGTTCTCGCCTCGCGGCCCGCCAGCACCCCCATGTCACCCTGCCCGTCTACGGGCCGGGGGTGGTCTGGAATGTGTGCCTGCGCACCGGAGTGGCGCCGATCAACAGGCGCCTCCACATCCGCCACGGCGGCGCCTTGATCGCCTGCAATCTCCGGCCCGGGCGCAAGCATTTCTGTTTTGCCCCTACGGGGTAAATAATTTACCTTATTTGTGATATTCT
Organism: Candidatus Hydrogenedentota bacterium; assembly: GCA_029554925.1. Classification (GTDB taxonomy): domain Bacteria; phylum Hydrogenedentota; class Hydrogenedentia; order Hydrogenedentales; family CAITNO01; genus JAAYBR01. Next base: position 15,664 of record JAKPUV010000206.1, read on the forward strand.
TATTTGTTTGAAAAGTTGTCAAGACACAACATCAAGTGCCGGAACGCCGGAATATCGCAAAATATTGCGCCTTTTCTTGCTTCATCGCCCCATTTTTGCTATACTGGCGGCGTCCAAACCGTCCCGGGTGCAGGAGGCGGTTTCCCCAAGAGGTAAGTACAATGGCGCAAAATAGTTACACCGCAGATTCCATCCAAGTCCTTGAGGGGTTGCAGGCGGTCCGGAAACGGCCCGCCATGTACATCGGGGACACGAGCACGCGGGGTCTTCACCACCTCGTGTACGAGGTGGTGGACAACAGCATTGACGAGGCGCTGGCGGGGTACTGCACGCAGATCACGGTGACGGTGCACATCGACAACAGCGTGACGGTGGAGGACAACGGCCGCGGCATTCCGGTGGACATGCACCGGGACCCGAAGTTCAAGAACAAGACGGCTTTGGAGGTGGTGCTGACGGTGCTGCACGCGGGCGGCAAGTTCGACAACAACTCCTACAAGGTTTCGGGCGGCCTGCACGGCGTGGGCGTGTCCTGCGTGAACGCGCTGTCCAAGTGGCTCGAGGTGGAGGTGAAGCGCGACGGGGTCGCGTGGTTCATGGCCTTCGACCGGGGCGTGGCGCGGGGGAAGATCGAGCAGCGCGGGCGCACGCGCAGCACGGGCACGAAGGTGACCTTCCTGCCGGACGCGGACATTTTCGAGGACACGGTGTACAACGCGGAGACGCTGCTGGGGCGCCTGCGCGAGCTGGCCTTCCTGAACAAGGGGATCAAGATCGTCTTCGAGGACGAGCGGACGGACGACGAGCCCGTGGTGATGCAGTACAAGGGCGGGATCGTGGAGTACGTGAAGTACCTGAACCGCGCGAAGGAGCCGCTGCACCGCGCGCCGATCTACCTGGAGGTGGCGCGGGACGACCTGGAGGTGGAGGTGGCGCTCCAGTACAGCGGCTCGTACTCCGAGACGCTGTTCAGCTTCGCGAACAACATCAACACCCACGAGGGCGGCACGCACCTGAGCGGGTTCCGCGCGGCGCTCACGAAGAGCCTGAACGACTACGCGAAGAAGGCGCCGGCCTCCAAGAAGAACGACTACGCGATCTCCGGCGACGACGCCCGCGAGGGGCTCACGGCGATCATCTCCGTGCGCCTGCGGAACCCCCAGTTCGAGGGGCAGACCAAGATGAAGCTGGGCAACAGCGAGGTTCAGGGCATCGTGAACTCGCTGGTGTACGAGGGGCTCCAGACCTATTTCGAGGAGAACCCCCAGGTCGCCAACCGCATCATCCAGAAGTCCATCGAGGCGGCGCGGGCGCGCGAGGCGGCCCGCAAAGCGCGCGACCTCACCCGGCGCAAGGGCGCGCTGGACTCCATGGGCCAGGCCGCCAAGCTGGCCGACTGCTCCGAGCGCGACCCGGCGCTGTGCGAGCTGTTCATCGTCGAGGGCGACAGCGCGGGCGGCTCGGCCAAGCAGGGCCGCGACCGGCGCTTCCAGGCGGTGCTTCCGCTGCGGGGCAAGGTGCTGAACGTGGAGAAGGCCCGCGAGGACAAGATGCTGGGGAACAACGAGATCCGCTCGCTGATCACCTGCCTCGGCGCGGGCTTCGGCCGGGACGACTTCGACCCGGCCAAGCTGCGCTACCACAAGATCATCATCATGACGGATGCCGACGTGGACGGCGCTCACATCCGCACCCTGCTGCTCACCTTCTTCTTCCGCCAGATGCCCGAGCTCATCCGCCGGGGCCACCTCTTCATCGCGCAGCCCCCGCTCTACCTGATCCGCAAGGGCAAGAAGTCCCGCTACGTGAACACCGAGGCGGAGTTCGAGGACTTCATCTTCGAGACCCTCGCGGAAAGCGTCCGCGTGACGGCGGGGGGTGACCCCTCCGGCCCCGGCGTGGAGTCCCGGCTGCTGCTCAAGGCGCTGCGGGCGGCCATGGAGCGCGACCGCATGATCCAGCGGGTCCGCCGCCTGTTCGGCGTCCCCCGCGAGGCCCTCGTCAAGGCGCTCGCCCTGCCGCGCGAGAAGTACCTGCGCCCCGAAAACCTGTCCCCGGCCGAGCTGCTCGACATGTTCGGCCCCGAGGCCGAGGTGATCAACACCCACGAGGTGCAGACGGAGATCGAGGGGGCCAACGGCAACGGAAACGGCAAGAAGCCCCGCAGCCACGCCATCCGCGGCAAGCACCAGGTGGACCTGGCCTTCTTCAAGAGCCACGAGTTCTCCGCGCTGCTGTCGGTGAGCGAGCCCATCGCGCAGATCGGCCGCCCGCCCTACCATGTCGTGGGGGTGGACAAGGAGAAGGAGAAGGGCCCCGGGGAGCCCCTGCTGGAGACCTCCGACCTGGTGGAGCTGCGCACGTTCCTGATGGACCTGGGCCGCCGGGGGCTGCACGTGCAGCGCTACAAGGGGCTCGGCGAGATGAACCCCGAGCAGCTTCAGGAGACGACCATGGACCCGGCCTCCCGCGTGCTGCTGCAGGTGAGCGCCGAGGACGAGGCGGCGGCGGACGACCTGTTCACCGTGCTGATGGGCGACCAGGTGGAGCCCCGCAAGGACTTCATCGAGAAGCACGCCCCCGAAGTGCAGAATCTGGACATCTGACCCGGCCCCGGGCCGGAAGCATAAGGCGTTTCGAGCATGACCACAGACCGCATCAAGCCCATGCCCATCGAGCAGGAGCTGAAGACCTCGTTCCTGGACTACTCGATGAGCGTCATCGTGAGCCGCGCCCTCCCCGACGTCCGCGACGGCATGAAGCCGGTGCACCGGCGCATCCTCTTCGCCATGCACGAGCTGGGCCTCCACAAGAACCGGGCCTACCGCAAGTCCGCGGCCATCGTCGGCGAGACGATGGGTAAATACCATCCCCACGGCGACTCGGCCATCTACGACACCCTTGTGCGCATGGCCCAGCCGTGGAGCCTGCGCTACCCGCTGGTGGACGGCCAGGGCAACTTCGGCTCCATAGACGGGGACAGCGCCGCGGCCATGCGCTACACCGAGTCGCGCATGGAGTCCATCACGGCCCTCATGATGGCCGACATCGAGAAGCAGACGGTGAACATGGCGGACAACTACGACGGCAGCCAGAAGGAGCCGACCGTCCTGCCTTCCGCCATCCCGAACCTGCTGGTGAACGGGTCCTACGGCATCGCCGTGGGCATGGCCACCAGCTGCCCGCCCCACAACCTCACCGAGGTGTGCGACGCCGTCATCCACTTCATCGACCACCCCGGCGCGACGCCGGGCGACCTGATGCGCTTTGTCAAGGGGCCCGACTTCCCCACCGGCGGCATCATCTGCGGCGCCGAGGGCATCCGCGAGGCCTACCTGACGGGCCGCGGCCGCCTCACCGTGCGCGCCAAGGTCGCCGTCGAGGCGAAAAAGGACTCCGGCAAGGAGCGCCTGATCATCCAGGAGATCCCCTACCAGGTCAACAAGTCCAAGCTGATCGAGGACATCGCCGAGCTGGTGAAGTCCAAGACCGTCGAGGGCATCACCGACCTGCGCGACGAGTCGGACAAGGACGGGATGCGCGTGGTCATCGAGCTGCGCAAGGGCGAGGAGCCCGAGGTCATCCTGAACCAGCTCTACAAGCACACCCAGCTCCAGTCCACCGCCAGCGTGATCATGCTGGCCCTGGTCAACAACACCCCGCGCGTGCTCAACCTGCGCGAGATGATCTACTACTACGTGCAGCACCGCGCCGAGATCATCGAGCGGCGCACGCGCTTCGACCTGAAACAGGCCGAGGACCGCGCCCACATCGTCGAGGGGCTGCTGCGCGCCATCGACCACATCGACGAGGTCATCGCCATCATCCGCGAAAGCCGCGACACCGACGACGCGCAGGCGCGGCTCATGGAGCGGTTCGGGTTCACGGTGGTCCAGGCCAACGCCATCCTCGCCATGCGGCTGCGCCGCCTGACGGGCCTCGAGCGCGAGGAGCTGGAGTCCGAATACCAGGCCCTTCAGAAGGAGATCGAGCGGCTGCGCCGCATCCTCTCCAGCGAGCAGACCATCCTGGCCGAGGTGCGCCGCGAGATGGTGGAGATCCGGGACAAGTTCGGCGACGCCCGCCGCACGGCGATCCTCGACGAGCTCGGCGAGTTCCGCGTCGAGGACCTCATCGCGGACGACGTGATGGTCGTCACCGTGTCCAACCAGGGCTACATCAAGAGCCTGCCCATCGACACCTACCGCAAGCAGCGGCGGGGCGGCAAGGGCGTGGCGGGCATGGAGACGAAGGAGGAGGACTTTGTCAAGGACCTCTTCATAGCCTCGGCCCACCAGTACATGCTCTTCTTCACGACGAAGGGGCGCCTGCACTGGCGCAAGGTGCACGAGCTGCCCCGGGGCGGGCGCACGGCCAAGGGCCGCGCCATCGTCAACCTCCTGAGCCTGGGCGAGGGCGAGCGCGTGACCGCCTGCCTGCCCGTGCGCGACCTCAACGAGGAGGGCCGCTTCGTCTTCATGGTCACCCGCAAGGGGACGGTGAAGAAGACCGCGCTGAAGGCGTTCAGCAACCCGCGCGCCACGGGCATCATCGCCCTCGACCTAGACAAGGACGACGAGCTGTGGGAGGCGCAGCTGACCTCCGGCCATGACAACATCCTCATCGCCACGCGCAACGGCCTGGCGATCCGGTTCCCCGAGACCGACGTGCGGCCCATGGGCCGCAACGCCCGCGGCGTCATCGGCATTCGTCTCAAGCCCGGCGACTTCGTCGTGGGCGTCTCGCTGGCCGACGACGACAAGACGGTGCTTTCCGTGACGGAGAACGGCTTTGGAAAGCGCACCTGCGTCGGCGAGTACAGCACGCACCACCGGGGCGGCCAGGGCGTCATCAACATCAAGACCGGCGGGCGCAACGGGTACGTGGTGAGCGTGGACACGGTGGACGACGACGACGAGCTGGTCATCATCTCCACCACGGGCGACGTGATCCGCACCTCCGTGAGGGACATCCGCACCGTCGGCCGCAACACCATGGGCGTCACCATCAAGAAGGTGGCCCCGGGCGAGAAGGTGGCCTCCGTGGCGCGCGCGCTGGCGGACACGAAGGAGGAGAAGGTCACGGAGTCGGCCCCGACCGAGGTGAACGTCGCCCCGGCGGACCGCCCGGTTTCGGACGCGGCGGACTACACGGAGGAGGAGGAGGGGGAGTAGGCCCCCGGGCTCAGTCCTCGAAGTTGCTGAAGACCGCCTCGGACCAGGCCACGGGCTTCTGCGGCGCGGGCGGGGTCACCTCCACGCCGTAGTGCTCCAGCAGGGTGCCCTCGGCCGTCTGAAGGTCCACCAGCGCCCGCTCGTACATGATGCGCGCCTGCAGCTCCTGGGTGCGGGCCGCCGTCAGGTCCTCCTGCACCCGGAGCACCTGGAAGCTGGTCGTCACGCCCAGCCGCAGCCGCTTCTCCTCGGCGATCACGTTGGCCTCCTGAAGGCGCACGGCCTGCTTCGTGCTCTCGATGAGGATCTTGTTCGTCATCACGTTGCGCGCCGCGATGTGCACCGCCGCCATGAGGGCCAGCTCGGTCTGCCGCCGCCGGTCCTCCGCCTGCCGCTTCGAGATGCGCGCCTTCAGGTGCTGGCCCCTGGCCGCGCGGTTGCCGATCGCGACCGCCCCCTCCACCCCGATGCTGTAGACATCCTCCTGCTTCTCGAAGATGCCGGACACGGACTCGCCGAGGAACCGGTTGCGGCCCCCCTGGCCGTAGGTGGCCTTGAGGTCGAACTGGGGGAGCATGTCCTTGCGCGCGCGGAAAAGCTCCAGATCCGCGTTCTCCAGCTCCAGGTCGCTCATGCGCAGTTCGGGCCGCTTCTCCATGGCCAGCTTCACGCTGCGGTCCACGCCCTCCTCGAAGGCGCTGAAGTCAAAGCCCTGCCCGTCTTCCGGGTTCGGCCGGTCCGTCGGAATGATCATCACCTTCGAGAAATAGTCCCCGTCCCGCATCCCCAGCGCCTGCTTGAGGACGTCCGCCGCGTCGCTGGCGCGCGACGAGGCCGACACCAGGTCGGACTGGCGGGCGGCCACCCCGGCCTTCGCCTGGAGCACCTCGATGTCCGCCGCCGTGCCGATCTCCCGCCGCGTCTCGTTGATCTTCAGCAGGCGCTCGGCGTTGCGCAGGGACTCCTCGCGCACGCTGACGGCGTCCAGCGCGCCCGTCAGGTCCCAGTAGGCCTTGATGACCTCGCTGACCGCCTGCAGGACCGACAGGCTCAGCTGCGCCTCCGTGATCGCGCGCACATTTTTCGCCGCCTCGATGCGGACGGTGTTGAACTTGACGCCGAAGCCGCGCAGCAGCGGCTGCGTGAGCGTGATGGCGACCTGCGTGTTGTACTCGTTGGTCAGTCCGCCGAAGGTCGTCGCCTGGCGGTCCATGGTGGCCGTCACCCCGTACTGCGTGCCGTACCGCAGTTTGCCCCCGACGCCGCCGGTGATGTTGAGCCCCTTGGTCTCCAGGCTGCTGACGCCGCCCACGAAGGCCCGGATCTCCTGGCTGGCCAGGGCCGAGCTCTCGGTGTAGTTGATGGAGCTCTGCAGCATGGGGTCGAACTCGCCGGACGCGCTGTACGCGTCGGCGTCGGCCTTCAGGGGCTCGGAGGATGTCACGATGATGTCGGGGTTGTGGGCCAGCGCCGTCTGCACCGCCTCGGCGAGGCTCATCTTGACGACTTCCCGGCCCGGCTGGGCCTCTGCGGCCCGGCGCAGCGCGGACAGGTCAATCAGATTGACGGAGATCTCCTCCTGAAGGGTTCTTCCGGACCCAAGACTGTCCTCCGCCTTGGGCAGTCCCTCCATGACCCGGGCGCGCTCCGCCTCGCGGGCGGCCTCCTCGGCCGCGGCGGCCTCAGCCGCCTGCTGCGCCGCGAGAAGTGCGGCGGCCTGCTCCGCCTCGGCCGCGGCGACGGCGGCGGCGACGTCGGCGGCCTCCACCTCCGCCACGGGCTCCGCCGTGTCCTGCGGCAGGGCGGCGGGCGGGAGGGCCAGGGCCATCAGGGCCAGGGCGGCCAGGAAGGGGAGGGGATTTTTCGCGCGCATGGAAACCGTCTCCTGGAGTGTGGCGGTGTCTCGGTCCCCCGCGGCACCGCCCGCCAGCCTGCGGGGTGCCGCACCGTCAACGCCCGGGGCGCCGGACACACGGCGCAAGTGTATCGCTTCTTTTCGGGCCAGTCAAGCGCGGGGAGGGGGGTTACATGTCTTCGCGGGGGCGGAGGGTGGCGGGGTCGATGCCCGCCTGCTGCATGGCCTGCATCTCAAACTGGCGGACACGGCCCACGAAGAGGCGGTGCAGCTCGGCGAGGGCCTCGTTCAGTCCGGCGTCCTCGTCGGGCGTGAGGTTCCCCTTCGTTTTCTCGCGCAGCATGGCCAGGAGCTCGATGGAGAAGCGCGCCTGGTCCAGGTTGACCATCACCTGCTCGCTCTGCTGGCCCACGAAGCCCAGGGCGTACATGGCCTGCGTGGCGAGCATGGTGATCAGGGCGTCAAAATCGGCCTGGTAGGATTCCTCCTCCCCCGGCTCCCCCTGCGGGGCCTCCGGCGGGGCGGGAACCTCCCCCTCGGCCTCCGGCGTGGCGTCCGCGGGAACCGCCGCCGCGGCCTTTGCCTGCGCCTCGGCCTCCAGCCGCTTCCGGGCCTCCTCCTTCTCCCGCTGGACGCGGGCCTTCCAATCTTCGTCAATAAAGATTTTCTGGTCGTCGTCGGACATGGGGCCTCCGGTTGCGAGACAAACCCCGGCCCCGCCGCACCCGGGAAAGGGGCGCGGCGGGACCGGGAAAATCATCGCACTACGGCGTTTTCACGCCGGTCTTACTTGTTCTTGTGACGGTTCGCCCGCGCGCGTTTTTTCCGTTTGTGCTTGTTGATCTTGCGCTTGCGAACTTTTCTTCCACCAGCCACGTCGTCTACCTCCAGCAGTTGATGCGGGCCGCGCCTGCGCGCGTCACCGCCGCCACTCTTCTCCCGGCACCGCGTAGGAAACCAGCTCGGAGGGCGCGAAATACAGCCCTATCTCGCGCGCCGCCGTCTCCACCGCGTCCGATGCGTGCACAATGTTCTTCTGGTTGCTCAGGCCGAAATCCCCGCGTATCGTGCCGGGGTCCGCGGCCAGGCAGTTGGTCGCGCCGTTCATCCGGCGCACCTGCGCCACCGCGTCGCGGCCCTCCCACACCATCTGGACGGTGGGGCCGGACGTGATGAACGCGATCAGCTCCTCGTAAAACGGCTTGCCCAGGTGCTCCGCGTAGTGCTTCCCCGCCAGCTCCCGCGTCAGAATCTGCATCTTGAGGCCGACCAGTTTCAGGCCCTTCGCCTCATACCGCCGGATGCACTCCCCCACCAGGCCGCGTCCGACACCGTCGGGCTTGACCATGACGAAGGTGCGTTCCATGCCGATACTTCTCCTGCGGGGTGTTTCGGGAATACACGGGCCCGGTGCCCGGAAAAACCGGCCGCCGCACCCGCAAGCGTCCGGTATCATAGCAAACGCGCGCCGCGGCGCGCAAGACCGGCTCCGCGCGGGGGCGGTCCCGGGCCGGGGCGGCCGGGCGGTGCGGCGGTTTTCTGCATTCCCCCCGCGCTCTTTGCCATAATAGGGCGGTGTCCCAACGCCCGCAGGATACTGTACCGCATGCGCGACAAGCCCGCACCCGCCGACACGCCGCCGTTTCTCGCCTTGGGAGGCGTCGGGGCGGGCTATGTCCGGGTCAGTCCGGACGGCTCCTGGTCACCCGTGGCGCCGCCCGGGATGACGGAGGGCGCCGACCCCGGGGAGATGCGGCACGGGTTTCTCGCCCTGTCCGTCCGGGGCAAGTCCGGCCGCTATCTCCGCAGGCTGCGCGCCGACGACGCGCCGTCCGGGGGGCTTCCCCCCGCGCTCGCGCGGAACTGTTTCTCCTTCCGGAGCCTGTTTCCTCGCGGCGAGTTCCGTCTGAACGACCCCGTGTCCCCCGTGGAACTGCGCTGGACCTGGTTCAGCCCGCTCGTTCCCTTCGACCACGACGCCTCGTGCATGCCCGCGGTTCTGCTGCGCCTGCACATCGGCAACGTCACGCGGGAAAAACTGGAGTGCGCCCTGGCCCTGAACCTGGAGACCCCGGCCCCCGACCCGGAACGCGCCCTCGCGGGCATCCAGCCGGTGACGGCGGACTACACCGACGGCCTGCTCCAGACCGGCGAGAGTTTCCGCGAGGCCGGCGACGCCGGCGCGGGCGCGCCGCCGAGAAACGCGCTCCTGTTCACCCCCGACGCCGACCCCGCCCGCGCGGCGGGCGGTCTGCACACGTGCCTGGCGGCCCGCGCGCGGAAGGCCACGGTCAGCACCGCCGTCTGGGATCCCGCCGTGGAGGGCGCCCCGGAAAAGGTCTGGGGCGCCTTCGCGGACGACGGGGTCTTTCCCCCGGGCATGCGCGGCGGCGAGGGGCGCTGCGGCGCCCTGTCCTGCCGTCTCGACCTGAAGCCCGGGGAGGAGGCGGTGGTCTGGTTTGTCCACACCTGGCACGCCAACACGGCGGGGCCCGGCGGCGGCGCCCCGTGCTACGCGCGCCTCTGGCGCAACGCCCTGGAGACGGCCCGCCACGCCCTGCGCCACGCCGACTACTTTCACAAGGCGGTGACCGACTGGCATCTCCGCTTCTTCGAGGGGGCCCCGTCGCCCTGGCTCGCCAAGGCCCTCGCGGACAGCGTCCGCTGGTTCGTCGTGCGCGGCGGGCTCTCGGCGGCGGAGGTCTTTTCCTGGTCCGACGACCAGCGGCCCGAGGCCGAGCCGGGTCCGGAGACGGCCTTTCTGCGCTCGTACCCCCTGGCCCTGTTCCTGCCGCGTTTTGAGGCCGCCACGCTGGCGCGGCGCCTCCGCGGCTTCGCCTCCGAGCGGCAGGTGGACGTCCGCACGGCGTCGTCCCCGCTCCTTTCCGCCTGGCGCGACTACCTGCTCACGGGCAACCTGGCCCACCTTCAGGAGCTCTGGCCGTCACTGTCCGCGCTGCTCGACGGGGCGCTTGCGCGCGCGGAGTCGCGGTGCGCGGGCCTCGGCGGCAAGGAGTGCGGCGTGTGGATGGCCGCCCTGCGCGCGGGCGCCCACATCGCCGAGGCCCTGCGCGACGCCGCGCGCCTGCGCGCCCTGCTGGACGCGTGCACCCGCGTCCGCACGCATTTCGAGACCGCCTACTGGGACGAGGCGCAGGGGACCTACCGCGAGGAGGGAGCGGAGCAGCGCAATGCCGCGGACGTGCTCCGCGGCCCCTGGACCGCCATGATCCTGCGCATGGACGACATTGTGCAGCCCGAGCGGGTCGCCCGGACCGTCGCCTCCCTGCGTGCCCTGCCTGCGGGGGTGCGCCTGAGCCAGCGCGCCCTCGTCAGCCTCGCCTGCATGGAGCGCCTCTGCGGCGACGAGGGCCCCAAGAAGGGGTACTGGGTGCGGCGGCTTATGGAGTCGGTGCAGCTCGCCGCCGTGCAGGATCCCCGCCTCTTCTGGCCCTTTTTTCTCGTGGACGGCGGCCTGCTCTATGCCGCGCCGTTCCAGCGCCTCTATCTGTTCCCCCAGGCCGCGGAGACGCCGGGCGCGGAGGTGACCGATGAGATCATGACCCCCCTCTGCTTTGGCCGTCTGTCCTTTTCCGAGATTGGCGCGGGGAGGAAATACGCCGCCACGCTGAAAGTCGCCCTCGACAGCCCCCAGATGGTCCGCGAGATCGTCGCGCGCGTCCCCGCCGGGGTGCCCGCCGTCACCGCGGAGTGCCTCCTCTACGGTGACTCGCTGGCGTGCGCCGCCGCCGTGCGCGGCGAGGAGGCCCGCCGCGAGGCGGTGATCACCCTGCGCCACCCCCTGCAGCTCGCGGGCGAGCTGTGCGTGCGCCTGCGCGGCGCCGAGCCGCCGGAGGCCCCGGAGGCCCCCGCCCGTCTCTGGCGGCGGCGGACATGAGGCTCTACGGGCTCACCGGCGGCATCGGCGCCGGCAAGTCGGAGGCCGCCCGCCTGCTGGCGGCGCGCGGCGTGCCCGTGCTCGACGCCGACCGCATCGGCCACGAGGTGCTCCTGCCCGGCGGCCCCGCTTTTGCCCCCGTGGCGGCGGCCTTCGGCCCCGGCATCCTCGGACCCGACGGTGCCGTGGACCGCGACCGGCTCGCCCGCGTGGTCTTCGCCAACCCCGACGCCCTGCGGCGGCTCAATGAGATCACCCACCCGGAGATTTTCCGGGAGATCGCCCGGCGCGCCGCGGACTTCGCGGCCGACGGCGCGGAGGTCTGCGTGGTCGAGGCCGCCCTCCTCGGCGAGGACGGCCGCATGCCGCCCATGCTCTCCGGGCTGATCCTGGTCTCCGCGCCGGTGGCGCTGCGCGTGCGGCGCCTCGCGGCGGCGCGCGGCATGGCGGAGGACGAGGCCCGCCGCCGGATCGCCGCCCAGTCCGACCCCGAAACCAAACGGGCCTTCGCGGTCCTTGTGCTCGACAACAGCGGCGACCTGGAGCATCTCCAACGCCAGACGGACCGTCTCGCGGAGGAACTGCTCGCCGGGCCGCTCTAACCGCGACCGCTTCCGGGGAGACGAAGGATGAGCCCATTCCTGCGACTGTTTCTGTGCGCAACGTTCCTGTTCTCTTTCACCGCCGAAGCGGTGATGATTCGTCGCCTTCGCTACAAACCCGACCCGCCCATCGCGGTGGACGGCGACCTGGGCGACTGGGGCGCCGTGTCCCGTGCGTGGACCCCGGCGGAGGGGGTGACCGCCCGGGCCGCGTGGCGCGAGGAGTTTCTGTTCATCGCCGTCGAGGCGAAGGGGGGGCCGCGCGCCGTGTCGCTGGCCGTGGGCCCAGAGGGTTCCGCCGCCCCACTGGCGCAAACGTTGACCCCGGAGAACGCCGGGGCCGCGCGCGCCGTGTGGAAGGACACGGCGGACGGCTGGGTCATGGAGGCCGCCGTGCCCTTCGCGGCGCTGGGCATGGGGAAGGCCGCCGCGGGCAGCGCGCTGGCCTTCGGGCTGGCGGTGGGGGAGACCCGCGTGGAACCCACCATCGCGGACCTCGTCGGGGCGGACGGCAAAGTCCCGGAGGAGCCGCCGGTGGCGGAGCTGTTCCCGGACCTGCGCCTGGCTCCGGGCGAAAAACGGGAGTTCACCTTCGACGCGCCGCCCTGTCCGGAGGGGAAGATCGCCGTGCTCTCGCTGCTGGCGCGGCAGGAGTTCGACCAGGTGGCGGGCTACGCCGCCGTGCTCCGCCTCACCGTGAACGGGCAGAACGCGGGCGGCGACCGTCTCGTGAACAAGCCCCCCCGCATCAAGGCGCGCAGCGGCGACCTCTACTCCATGGCGGCCGGGGAGTCGCTTTCGGTCTACTACAGCCCCGACTTCACCAGCCCCGACACGCACCCCCATTACGGGCCCGTGGATCCCGTCAAAGTGTGCCTCATCGAGGTGGACGTCACCAGCCTGCTCGCGCCGGGGACAAACACGCTGGTGGTCGAGCAGTCGTCACCGCAGAACCCCTGCGCGCTGGTCATGGCCGACGCGAAGCTTCGGTTCACCGCGCCGCCGCCCCCGCCCAGGCCCAAGGCGGGCCCGCCGCGGGGCACCCTGCCGCGCATCGCGCCGAAGCCCGCCAAGACGGCGTTCCAGGCCGTGGAACGGGGCGACCACCTGCTGGAGGTGACGGTGAACGGCCAGACCTTCCAGGTCGAGAGCCGCTTCTCCACGCCCAAGCCGGAATGGGTGTCGGGGAAAAACGCCTTCTTCCGCCGGGAGCGCGCGATTGAGCTGACGGACGAGGCGGTGGTGGTCCGCGACACCTTCACCAACCTGACCGGCGAGAACCTCCCGCTCATGCGGCGCAACGAGATCGTCCTGAACTGGCGGCTGGCGAAACTCTGGCTCGCAGGACTGGAGCGCGCCGACCTGTCCGGGTCAAGCGCGAACCCCGCCAACCCCACCACCTATGCCGCCGTGGAGGCGGCGGGCGTCGGCCTGCTGCCGCTCGACGACGTTGCCCGCATCCATGTGGCCAACACCGCCGCCGACGGGACCATCGGCCTCTCGGACGACATGCTCGTGCTGGCTCCCGGCGCGGTCTACACCGCCGAGTGGGCCGTCATCCCCACGAAGACGCCCGACTACTGGGCCTTCCTCAACGCCGCCCGGCGGCTCTGCGGCGCGAACTTCACGGTGGACGGCGGCTTCGCCTTCCTCCGCGCCGACCCGCTCACCGATGTCTGGACCGACGCGGAAATCGCCGACTTTCTCCGGTTCAAGGGCGTGAAATACGCCTGCGCGTCCATCAACTACCCCCTGTACAAGGGGCGCTACCCCCACGGCACCGCGTTCCAGCAGATCACGCTGGACAACTACAAGAACTCCTTCGCCCGGTGGAAGGGGCTCGTGCCGGAGATCAAGACCCTCGTCTACTTCCACTGCTTCATTGACGTCATGGACGAGTCCCCGGAAACCTATGCCGACGCCCGGCTCATCCAGTCCGACGGCACCCACGCCGACTACGGTGCGCCCCACGACCGCATCTACATTCCCACCCACGAAAACGCCTACGGCGCCGCCGTCGCCAAGAACGTGGACCTCATCCTCGACGACATCCGCGCCGACGGCGTCTACTGGGACGAGCACGAGTACAGCCGCGTCCACTACCACTACGACGCGCCGTGGGACGGCTGGTCCGGCGACATCCACCCCAAGACCCTCGCCCTGACCCGGCTCAAGTCCTCCGTCACCCTGTTGTCCGAGCCGTGGCGGCTCGACCTCGCGCGCAAAATCCTCGCGCGCGGCCCCCTCATCGGCAACGGCCCCCCCTTCACGCGGGCCATGGCCGCCCTGAAATTCCCCTGCTTCGTCGAGACCGGCAGCATCACCAACTGCGCCCAGGCCCACCTGCACTCGCCCATCGCCCTCGGCGACCACCTCACCGAGCGCTCCGAGACCGACGCCTACCGCACCCTGCTCGCCGCCCTCGACTTCGGCTGCGTCTACCACTGGTACAACGACGTCACCGTCCGGCCCACCCACCCCCACATCACGAGCCACATGTACCCCCTCACGCCCGTCGAACTCCACGCGGGCTACGTCATCGGCGAGGAACGCATCCTCACCAAGACCAGCGGCCTCTTCGGCTGGGGCGACCGCTCCCAGCACGAGGTCCACGTCTACGACGACACGGGCCGCGAAGTCCCCGAATTCACCGCCCCCTGCACCGAAGAAAACGGCGCCACCTGGACCGAACTCCGCCTCCCCGAAGACTGGTCCGCCGCCATTATCAGAAAACCCTGACCCGCCGCAAAGGAAGGAAGACGGTCCCACGCGCAAGAGATTGCCGCGTCGGCCGGGGCGGCCTCCTGCTAATGAAGTAAGTCGGCGAGAACGCCCGCAATGTAGACGCGCCATCTTGGCGCGTTCTTGGGGCTTTTCGTTGACCCGAAGAACGCGCCAAGATGGCGCGTCTACGTTTCCGGCCCTCCCGCAGCTCTCGCTTCATAGGCAGAATCCCCGCCCACGGCGGTCAGGGGCTCGCAAAGACGCGGAAACACACGTCATGGCGAGCGAAGCGAAGCCATCTCGTGCCCGCAAGGGTCCGGAGTCCCCGCGCCCGGCTTGAGGACGGCGGGGAATCCTGCTATCTTGTACCGCCGGGGGCGTTGCCCGAGAGGGGAAACCCGCAGCCCGAAGGGTGAACCATGTTTGAGCAGGTCTTCAGGAACATTGACGACATCCTCCGCAAGGAGGCCGGGTGCACCACGGAGCTCGACTACACCGAGCAGAGCTCCTGGCTCCTCTTTCTAAAATACCTCGACGAGCTCGAGCGCGACCGCGCCCTCGAGGCCGAGCTGGAGGGGCGCGCATACACCCGCATCCTGGACGGGCCCTACCGCTGGACCGAATGGGCCGCCCCGAAGCGCCCCGACGGGACCCCGGACCACGACCGCGCCCTCACGGGCGACGACCTGCGCGATTTCGTCAACGGGAAGCTCTTCCCCCATCTCGAGGGGTTCAAGCGGCGCGCCGCCGGGCCCGACACCCTCGAATACAAGATCGGCGAGATTTTCGGCGAGATCAAAAACAGGATCCAGAGCGGCTACAACCTCCGCGAGATCATAGACCACATGGACGGCCTCCGCTTCCGCTCCCAGACCGAGAAGCACGAGCTGTCCCACCTCTACGAGGCCAAGATACGCAACATGGGCAACGCCGGGCGCAACGGCGGCGAATACTACACCCCGCGCCCCCTCATCCGCGCCATGGTCCGCGTCACCGCCCCCCGCATCGGCGAGACCATCTACGACGGCGCCGTCGGCTCCGCCGGCTTCCTCTGCGAGGCCCACGACTACCTGCGCCACGGCGGCCGCTTCCCCTCCCCCCCTGGGAACGCCAATCTCCCGATTGGCAGTCTTAATGGGGCCAATCAGGAGATTGGCGTTCCCAGGGAGAAGGCCGGGGCGGAGGCCGCCGGCCTCACCACCGGCGAACTGGAAAT
>JAKPUV010000230.1 GCA_029554925.1 Candidatus Hydrogenedentota bacterium
CAGCAGCGCGTCCGGGCGCTCCTTCGCGATGATCTCCGTCATGCGCTCCACGTTCAGCGGCTCGATGTACGTCACGTCCGCCATTTCCGGGTCCGTCATGATCGTGGCGGGGTTCGAGTTCACCAGCACGATCCGGTAGCCCAGTTTGCGCAGGGCCTTGCAGGCCTGCGTGCCCGAGTAGTCAAACTCGCACGCCTGGCCGATGACGATGGGGCCGGAGCCGATGATCATGACCGTTTTGATGTCGTCGCGTCGCGGCATGGGGATGGGGTCTCCTGTGGTGTGATACTGCCCGAAGATGCGCCCGGTCCGGCGGATTGGAGGCCCCGACTTCAGCCCAAAGAGGGGGCGACCACCGGCCGCTTTGGCGCGGTAAGATACCATACCGAACCGCTCCGGAGCCAGCGGCACTCGTCTTCCGGTTAACGGACCGCCCGACGGTGCCCCATATCCCCACAAAACGCCGTATATGGAGCGGGAAAAGATCCGGCAGGTCTGCCGGATACGGGGCACTTTCCGGCAGAAATCTGCCGGATGGGAGGGCTGCTGCGGGGTGGTGAGCCCCGTTCTTCCCTTGCTTCATCAGTGTTCATCGGTGTTTATCGGTGGTTGCTTCTGTTGGGGGGGGCTGCTTGCGGCCGCAGGAACCGGAGAGCCCCGATGGCGCCCTCGTAATTTCGGCGGTTTCGGAGGGAAAACCACCGATGAACACCGATGAACACCGATAGAGCGGAGGGAGTCCATGGGATGGACGCAGACCGGAGCCGATGCGTATGCAGGAGCCTCGTGGCATGAGCTGTTGGGCTTGTGGAAAGGCCCGTGATGTCCCGGTTTGCGCCCATTCGCGAGAGTGCGTTTTCCGGGGGTGCGCCGGGGGCGCGCGCATGCTAGAATGGCCTGGAGCCAACCATGGAAGGAGTCGCCATGTGGTCTTTGAACACGATTGACTATTCCGTCATCGGGGGGTACCTGCTCGCACTGGTGGTGCTGGGGCTGGTGCTGGAGCGGTTCGCGTCGAAGAGCCTGGACGACTATTTCATCGGCGGGCGGCAGTTGCCATGGTGGGCGCTGGGCATTTCGGGGATGGCCTTCTTTCTGGACATGACGGGGACGATGATCATCACGTCGTTCCTGTTCATGCTGGGGCCGCGGGGGTTGTTCATCGAGTTCCGGGGGGGCGCGGTGCTGGCGCTGGCGTTCATGATGCTCTGGGGCGGCAAGTGGCACCGGCGGTCGAAGTGCCTGACGGGGGCGGAGTGGATGATCTTCCGGTTCGGCGACGGGTGGGGCGGGCGCTTCGCGCAGTTCGTCATGGCGCTGGGGGGCATTGTCAGCTCCATCGGCATGCTGGCCTACCTGATCAAGGGGTCCGGCCTTTTCCTGACCATGTTCTTTCCCTACTCGCCGCTTGCCTGCACGCTGGTCATGATCGGCATCACCTGCGTGTACACCATGATCTCCGGGTTCTACGGCGTGGTGTTCACCGACCTCTTCCAGTCGGGAATCATCGCCCTGGGGGTGGTCATCATTTCGGTGATGGCGGTGATGAAGATCGGCGCGGCGCCGGACTTCGCGGCCATCGCCCAGCAGGTGACGGGGAACAGCCAGTGGATGAGCAGCACGCCGCAGTGGCATACGGAGATGCCGGCGGGCTACGAGCAGTACGAGGCGCTGTTCATGTTCGCCTTCTTCTACCTGATGAAGACCGTTTGCGGCATGACCGGCGGCGCCGACCCGCGCTATTTCGGCGCGCGCAGCGACCGCGAGTGCGGCCTGCTTACCGGGTTCTGGACCTGCCTGATGACCCTGCGCTGGCCCATGATGATGGGATTCGCCGCCATGGGCATCCTGCTGGTGCATGACCTCTTCCCGGACCGCTCGGTCATGGCGCAGGCCGCCGACCTGGTCAAGAAGGACAACCCCGCGCTGGTGAAGGAGCAGTGGGCCGACGCGCTTTCAGACATCACGAACCATCCGGAGCGCCATTCGCCGGAGCTGGTGGCGGGGCTCGAGGGCATCCTCGGGGCCGACGCCTGGAAGCAGAAACTGCTGCTTGTGGGCTTCGAGGGGGGCGTGGACCCCGAGCGCATCCTGCCCGCCGTGCTCCTGTTCAACATTCCGGCGGGCCTGCGCGGCCTGCTGCTGATCGTGCTGCTGGCCGCCGCCATGTCCACGTTCAACGCGACAGTCAACGCGAACACCGGCTTCGTCACCAGGGACATCTACCAGAAATACATCCGGCCGAAGGCGTCCACGCGCGAGCTGATCTACGTGAGCTGGGCCACGGTGCTCGGCCTGACCGCCGTGTCCTTCGTGTTCGCCTACTCCATCAAGAGCATCAACGACATCTGGGACTGGATCATCATGGGGCTCGGCGGCGGGCTCATGATCCCCGCGCTCCTGCGCCTGCTCTGGTGGCGGTTCAACGGCGGCGGCTTCGCCATCGGCACCTTCGTGGGCCTCACCGCCGCCATCGCCCAGCGGTCCTACTATCCCGAGATGGACTCGCGGCTCCAGTTCCTATTCCTGGGCGGCGTGGGCCTGGCGGCCTCCATCATCGGCACCTACCTGACCAAGCCCGAGGACCCCGAGGTGGTCGGCCGGTTCTACCGCATCACGCGGCCCTTCGGCGTGTGGGGGCCCTTCCGCAAGGCGCTGCCCCCGGACCAGCGCGCCGCCATGGAGCTGGAGCACCGCCGCGACATCCTTTGCGCCCCCTTCGCCCTGCTCTGGCAGGTGTGCATGTTCCTCATGCCCATGCAGGCCGTCATCGGCGCGTGGTCCGGCTTCGCCGTCTCCTTCGTCCTCTTCTGCGTGGGCCTGACGGGCATGTACTTCCTCTGGTTCCGCCACCTGCCCAAGGAGAACTACTTCGAGCCCGGCGAGGAGGCCGGCGTCAAACTCGGCCACGAAACCCGCGAGGAGACCGCCTGAGCGGGCGGGGCGGGCCCGGTCCGGCGGAAGCGCGTGACCTTACTTGGAGGGTTTGCCTGATGGGCGGCATGACACGGCAGATGGCCGGATCGCTGGCGGTTCTGGGGATGTGCGCCGGGGCGGTGTGCGCGCCGTCCGCCGCCGAAAGGGACAACTGGTGGGGGGACATCCCCGGGTTCATGGACCGCCAGCGGCATCTGGCTCTGGAGTCCGCCGCCGAGACGCTGGACAGGGTTCCGCCCGTCCCTGGCGCGGTCCCCGAGCGGCGCACCGCGCTGCTGCTGCTGGACACCCTGCTGCACGAGCCCGACGCCCCGGAGCAGCCCGCCGTGCAGGCTTTTTTCAGGGACCGCACCCGCGCCGTCGCCGAGGCCCTGAAGGGCGGCCCGGTGACGGAGGGCGCCCGGATCTGGCGGCTTTACAACCACGGGTTCATCGTGCGGACCGCCGAGGCCACCCTCGCGTTTGACGTCGTGACGGGCGCGCACCTGGAAAAGGAGGGTTTCCGCCTGCCCGGGGACGTCGTCGCGGACTTCGTCCGGGAATGCGACGTCCTCTTCATCAGCCACCCGCACGACGACCACGCCGACCCCGCCGTGGCGGAGGCCTTCGTCCGCGCCGGAAAACCCGTCGCCGTGCCGGGCGACCTGTGGGACGACGCGCCCTTCGCCGC
>JAKPUV010000251.1 GCA_029554925.1 Candidatus Hydrogenedentota bacterium
CCACAAAGGCAACCAGCCCCCCCGCCTCGTCATGGCGGGGCAGCACGCAGACTTCCGCAACGGAGGGGTGGCTGATAAAGTACTCGCCCACCTCGTTGATTATGGGGGTCATCGTCAAACTCCTGTGGCAGGGCGCCAGAAGGGCGCGCAGGCAATCGGTGTAGGGCCCCTATTATCGCCCCGCAGCCCCTCCCGGCGCAAATCATTCCGGAAAACCGCCGGAATGGGCGCCCCTCGCGGCGGCGCGGAATACCCCCTTCAGCGCGGCGGTGCCCCCCACGAGAACGGTTTGGGCGCGTCGGGGAACGGCAGACGGTTGAAGGGTTCGCCGCGCGGCTTGCTGTAAAACACGAAGTCCGCATAGTCCAGCAGGGCGGCCCAGTCCCGGGGCTCCTCGTCGTGTCCGCCGTCGCGGTGCCACAGGGCGGCCTTGTCGCCCGCGCCAAGAAACTCGAACACGGGCAGCGCCGCGAGCAGGGTCTGCTGGGTGCCCTCGGGGTTCGCCCAAAGGTCCTCCAGCCCGATCACGTCCAGCAGCGCGCGCGGCGCGATCAGCGCCTTCAGAAAATGCTGGTCGAAGGGCAGGCGGTCCTCCTTCTTGACGAACCCGCGCAGGCGCGGCGAGAACCAGTAGTGGAAGCGGTCGGGCCGGGTGATAAAGTCCAGCGTTTCCGCGCCCTTGGGCTGGATGCGGAAGGATCCCGACCCGCCCGCGCCGGAGGCGTGCGGCACCGTCAGCGCAAAGCGCCCGTCGAGCGCGCCCGCGAGCAGGGCGGCCTTGCCGCAGCGGGAATGGCCGGTGACGGCCATTTTGGTCAGGTCAATGTCGCCCCGCGTGGCCAGATAGTCGGCCACGCGCATGGCGCCCCAGGCCCACATAACCAGGCTGCCGCCGTCGCTCTCGGGATAAAAGGGATAGATCCCCACGGACCGGTCGTCCTTGTCATTGTCCACGTCATGGTAATCGAAGCCCGCAAACGCGTATCCGCGTTCGATCACCTGCCGCGCCGTTTCCTCGTTGTGCTTTCCGTAAACCGGATTGACAGCCACCACGACCGGAAACTTCGGCCCGCCCTCCGTGGGAAGGATCACCCCGGCGCGCATCGAAAACCCGTCCTTGCCGTTCATGCGCAGCACGAATTCATGCACCCGCGCCTTTCCGTCGAACGCCTCGCGGACCGTTTCGTTTTCCACCGACATGGAATCGGGCGCAGGGGGAGGGGTTCCGTAGGCGTAATGCAGGAGCATCTCCCGTATCTCGACCCGGCGCCGCTCCCACTCGGCGGGAGTGGAGACGCGGCCGCCGTCGCGCAGGAGAAAAGGATCGGGCAGTTCCCCCAGCACCGGGAGCCTGGCCGGCTCGGAAAAGACGGTTGGGGGATCGGTTGCCGCCCAGGCGGCCATGCAGCCCAAGAGCGCCGGCATGAGCCAGAGAATCCGCATTTTCCTGCTCCCGCCACCTCTCCCTTGCAGCCGAAGAGGGGCCATTCGGAACGCCTGAAGCCGTCGGGGGACCGGTCCGCCCGCCCGCCCGCGTCTTATGGTACAATACTTCCGACATGCGGCATCCCTCCGAAGGGTGCGCAACCGCAGGCTACTGTGGGGGCGACCAGGTTTCGACGGGGGTGGATGAAGCATGGGCTGCGTGCCGAGGACCCGCTGGCCTCGTAAAAAGCGGGAACCACATAACTGCGAACAACAGTTACGCTCTCGCCGCCTAAATAAAGGCGACGCGCCC
>JAKPUV010000257.1 GCA_029554925.1 Candidatus Hydrogenedentota bacterium
GCTCCCAGCGCTTCGCGCCCGTGTTCGCGTCGAAGCAGTAGACCACGCGCGTCTTCTCGTCGGACCCCGTCAGGTACACCCGGTCGTCCCACACCACGGGGGAGCTGAAGCCCGGCAGCGGCACCTCGGTCTTCCACAGGACGTTCTCGCCCGTCTCCACGTTCCACGCCGTGGGCGCGGCGGTCACCTGCGCGATGCCCAGGCCCTCGGGGCCGCGGAAGTTCGGCCACTGCTTTTTCACCTCGTCCCACGACGGGAACGCGGCGCCGGCGGGCGGCGCGGCCTCCGCGCCCGCATCCGGCGCGGCGGCGGCCTGGTCCCCGGCGGGCGCGGCCCCGGGGGCGGCTTCGCGGAAGCCCGTCGGCGTGAAGAGCGCGGCGAGCACCGCCGCGACGACCCAGAGCCCGCCGAAGAACAGCGCCAGCTCCCGCGCGCGGGCGCGGGTGAGCCAGTAGGCGCCCTCGGGGGGCGGCGGCGCGAAGGGCGCCACGGGGGGGATGGGCCGGAACCGCGCCGCCAGGCGCAGCGCCGCGACCAGCACGACGGCCCCGGCGAGCAGCGCCCACGCGCCGGCCCGGAGTGTTTCCTGGCTGGTGAAGAGCGCGCCGCGGGCCAGCAGGTCGAGCACGCGGACCTGTTCCACGAGCGCGGCGGTGTCGTCGCCGGTGGCCTCCACAAGCTTCGCGCGGAGCGCGAGGAGCTCCGGGTTGTCGAGGGGGCTGGTCCGCTGCACCTGCACATAGTTCAGCACGAGCAGGGCGGACACGACGAGGCAGAAGGCCCCGGCGACCGCGGCCACGGCCACGGACAGCCGCCACGCGGGCGGGTTGGCGGCGAAGCGGTTCGGCTTCGGGTCAGGCTTGGGCATCGGTTTCCCTCTCCACGGGGCAGTAGGCGAAGCACCGGGCGCAGCTCACGCAGGCCCCCTTGTCTATCTCGTAGTCCTTGCGGACGCGCACGCGCGACAGCCGGAGCACCCGGCCCCAGACGACCAGCCCCATGAACACGCCAAAGCCCGCGCCCGCGCCCTTGAAGCGCTCCTCCAGCCCGGCGGCCTCGGCGTACAGCTCCGCGACGGGCTGCTGCCCCGCGCGGAAGGTCTCGCTGTCGATCGTGGTGCCCGTGACGCGCCCGGTGTCCTCCGCGGCCACCCGGTCCGCCAGCCGCACGACGGGGTGCATCCGCGCGAGCCAGCCGTGGGCGCTCCAGCCCGCGCCCGCCGCGAAGAGCAGCACCACCGGCAGCGCCGCCCCCAGCACCAGCATCCGCCGCACCCCCGCGCCGCGCCGCTCGGGGCGGTCCGCCGGGGTGGGGAAATCAATGGCGTTCACTGGGCACGCGCTCTCGCACAGGCGGCACTGGATGCAGGAGGCCGGGGTCACCGCGGCGTGCCACTTGGACACCGTGGAGACCCAGCGCAGGAGCACGCCGTAGGGGCAGAGCCAGCGGCAGTAGGGCCGCGCGATGACGAGCCCCGACGCCAGCAGGAGCCCCCCGGCCAGCAGCATGTTCAGCTCGCCGCCAAG
>JAKPUV010000280.1 GCA_029554925.1 Candidatus Hydrogenedentota bacterium
CAGCCGGATCAGATCCGCAAGCTCCAGGCCCTCCGCGCCGCCATCCAGGACGAGGTGTTCCCCGCCTATCCCGAGCTGGTCTACCAGTTCGGCAAGGAGTCGCAGATGTCCCTCTTCTGCGAGAATCCGGACATCTTTCCCGACGTCACCCGGCGGGTGCAGGCGCTGGTCGCAGCCATCCCCGGACTGAACGTCCACATCTCCCCGTCGCGCTACTACCTCAACATAGACCTCGTGGGGGTCACCAAGGGCGCGGCGATCAAGCTCCTGCTTGACGGCCTCGGCATCGCCCGCGAGGAGGCCGCCGGCATCGGCGACACCATGGGCGACTGGTCCATCCGCGAGGCCGTCGGCTTCTTCGCCTGCCCGGCCAACGCCGTCCCCCCCCTCCGCGAGGCGGCCGACTACGTCTCCCCCCACAACGATCTGGCCGGGATTCTGGACATTCTGGAGCGCCCCGAACTGCAGAAGGGCTGACCTCGCGTCCGGAGTTGGCTCCGTTCCCGCCCACCGCGCACGTCCGACCCGTCCGACCCGTCCGACCTGTCGGACCGGTCCGACACGTCCGACCCGTCCGACTTGACTCCCTCTTTTCGCGCGATGTGGAACTCTTTCCCCCGTTCGTGAATAATCTTGGTGTGGCCACGAGGGGCGTGCGCCCGCCGGGGTCCACGGCAAGCAACTTGAAGGGGTTCCGTCCATGACCCGCCGCGCCGCCCGCCCTGCTTCCTACCTCCTTTCCCTGGCACTATTTGTCGGCGTCATTGTTTCTGCGTCGGGGTTCGCGGCGGCAAAGAAGGAGGCCCGTCTGCAGGGCGTCTATCCTTTCAGTGGGGACACATTGAAAAACGAGGCGGTGTTTTTCTTCGATCGTCCTCTGGCCCAGCCTGCTGAGGGGATTCCGTTGGAAAACATGGTGGTCACCTCTCCTCCGGGTCTGGTCGAGAAAGTCACCGTGCGGGACAACGCGCTCGTTGTCACTTACAAGAAGGGCATCTTTTCGGGAAGCCTTGTCTTCGTCGAGACGCGAATGGCGCCTGAACTGGCCTCAAAAGACGGTAATCCCGTTTCCCCGGAGGGCTTCCCCGTGGTATTCAGGGTGGATGGGGGAAGAAACAGCCTTGGTTTCATGAGCATGAAAGCCGCCGCGGATTCCGGGATTCACGCGGAAATCTCACTGCCCATGTCCAAGGACACCTTCCTGAAGTATTACACCGGAACCCTCCTAGATCCCGACGGAAATGTGGTTCCGGGCGTATGGGATACAAGTTCCCCGGAACAGCTTTCCTTCTCGACGACCCTTCCTCCGGCAACGAAATACCCCGTGACAGCGTCCTTTGCCAGACAGGGGGATCCCCCGCCGCACATAGCCCCTTTCATGAAGTCGGAATACTCTGTCACTCTTCCGGCTCGGACACTTGGCGTTGATCTAGTCCGATGGAAGACACTGCAAGGCGGCCGCGGCGTCTTTGAAATCCAGTTCACCGACCCCGTGTTGGCGGCCGATGCTGCACAGTGCATAAAGCTGTCCAAGGGTGAATCGCTGGAAACCGAGGCATTCGAGTGCCTTTCCCTTGGCAACACCGAACCGTCCACGCAGTTTCTTCTCGCCCCTCCGGAAAACACCACGGAACAGCCCGTGGCGTACAGGATTCAGTTGAAGCCGCCGCTTCTGGCGGCCAACGGGGCGCTTCTTTTTCATGACAGCGTCTATCCCGTGGAGTGTCCCCCAAGAACGCCGCCCGCACCGGCCCCGAGTTCAGAGCCGGAAGGGGTGCGCAACGTTGAGGTGTACTGGCATGAATGGATGGAAAGAGGGGCGGATGGGCCGGTCTACACAATCAGCCTTAGCGCGGCCCTCAACCTGGATGAGCTTCGAAAAGACATCCAGGTGCAGCCGGAAGTGGAGGGGCTGGAAGTAAACGCCCGGGGAAACAGCCGGAACCTTGTTCTCTCCGGGAACTGGCAGACCGGTGTTGCCTACACCATCCAGATTCCCCATGGGGTGGGGGATGGTGCGGGCAACCGGGTCCTCTATGCCCCCGTTCAGATTGTCACCAAACCGCTGCCCAAATTCACCTTCGCCGGTTTTGACTTCAAGGGAAAATGCTACATTCCAAACAGCCAGTACGGCCCTCTGACACTCAAGACACGCAATGCGGCGGAGGCAACGGTCTCCCTGCATCGTGTGTTTCCGTCCAACATTGCCCGGGCGGTGCTGCAACTGGATGCGGATCCCACTGGATCCTGGGTGAACGAGTCTTTTGCCGAGCCGCTGGGAAACACAAAGCTGTCCATTGCCGAAAAACCGGACACACTGCAGGAAACACCCCTCAATCTGGACTCTCTCCTGCCCGCGGACCGGCGCGGCGTGTTCACCCTCTCCACCCAGCCGTCGGACTGGGCAAACACGCAGATGGTCCTTTGGACCAACCTCGGCGTGGTGGGCCACTGGAAAGACGACGAGGTGCTGGTGTTCGTCCACGACCTGCACACCCTCGCCCCCGTGGCCGGGGCGACGGTGTCTGTCTGGTCGTCCAAATCCCAGCAGATGGCCACCCTGGTGACAGACCGCGACGGGATCGCGCATTTCTCCGCCCTGGAAAGCCGTCTGGGAACCCCCGTGGTGGCCGTGGTGGAAACGCCGAAGGACGCCACCTTCCTCAAGCTGGAGCACCGCGAGCAGGACACGCCGCAGGTCTCGGCGGGCCTCACCCCCTTCGACTATGACGGCTACGACGCCTTCCTGCACTGTGACCGGAACCTCTACCGCCCCGGGGAGACGGTCCATGCCCGGTGGATCGTGCGGACACGGTTCACCGAGGCCGCCGCAAACGTCCCCCTGCTGTTCCAACTCCAGAACCCCAAGGGGCGGGTGATCCAGTCCACTCCGGTCACGTTGTCAGAACTGGGCACCGGCGGACTGGACATTACCACAGAGAAATCCCACCTCACGGGAAAATACACGGCGGCACTGCGCGTGCCCGGTGGCGACGCCCCGTTGGGGAGCGTTGTTTTCACACTGGAGGAGTTTGTTCCCAACCGGATGAAGGCCAACGTGGCAGTGGGGGCGAAGGTCATCACGCCCGACTCGCCTGTGGACATCCGTGTGACGGCGGAAAACCTTTTCGGCGGCCCCGCACCCGGACGCACCTCCGAGGCCTTTGTGGTCCTGCGTCCCGGAGTCTTCAAACCGGAACAGTGGCCGGGCTATGTTTTCAGCAACGACTCCGCCATGGAGTCCATTCTGGATAAACTGGGGGAGAAGACCACCGACGAAAACGGTCTGGCCGTTTTCCCCTACACCTACAAGGCCCGCCAAAGCGTGACCATGCCCCTGGAGGCGGCCATCCTCGGATCGGTCTATGAAATGGGGGGCAGAGAGGTGCGTGGGCGCGCCCAAGCACTCGTCTTTCCCGGACCCGTGGCGCTTGGGCTGGCACTCGCCGCCGCTCCAACGGCGGACAAATCCGTGGAGGTGGCCGTGGCCGCCGTTCTTCCGGACGGTCAACCGGCAGACCTCGCCACGGCAACCGTCTCCCTGGAAGAGGAGAACTGGGTCTACAACATCCGCCGGTTCCAGAACCGCAACGAGCCGTGGTACGTGAGGGTCTTCGAAAAAGTCCATGAGGCGGATGTCCCCCTGGCCGCCGGAAAGGGCGTGACGCAGTTCCCCGTTGCCGAGCGCTGGGGGCGCTACCGGGTCGTTGTCCGCTCCAAGGAGACGCCCCTTTACGCCTCCTCCACCTTCCTCAGCCGCTGGAACCGCCTGGAGTTCAACGCCCCCGCCAGCCCCAGCCTCATCCGCCTCTCGGTGAACAAGGATGTCCACACCCCCGGCGACACCTGTGAGCTGCACATCCAGGCGCCCTATGACGGCGTGGCCTTTGTCGCCGTGCAGAACGACCGGTTCCGCGACGCCAAGGTGGTCCCCGTGGTCAACGGCGAGGCGCTGCTTTCCTTCGTGGTCACGCGCGACCATTTCCCCAACGCCTGGCTGGAGGTCACCGTGGTCCGCAAATCGGATCCCAACCCGGTGCAGGCGCACCCGTTCAGCAGCTTTGCCATGGCGGAGCTCAAGGTAAGCGACACGGCCAACCGGATCGAGGTTTCCGTGCCCAACCTCCCGACGGAGGTGCGGCCCGCCCAGCACGTGGAGTTCACCGTGGAGACAAAGGACGCCAAGGGCGCGCCCGTTTCCTCCGAGGTGACCCTGGCCGCCGTGGACGAGGGCATCCACAACATTCTGGAGTTCGCCAACCCCGACCCCTTCACCTGGTTCCAGCGTTCGCGCCTGCCCCGCTTCAACTACGCCCACTACTACGACAAGGTGGCCTACGACTTCACCCCCGCCAGCGTGGGCGGCGACGCCATCCTGAAACGCCTCGGCGGCGCGCCGCAGATCGGCGACAACTGGATCAAGCCCGTCGCCCTGTGGTCCGGCGCCGTGCGCACGGACGCGAACGGTCTGGCCACGGTCGGGTTCGACCTGCCCGAATTCAACGGCCAGCTCCGCCTCGTCGCCGTGGCGGCAACCCCCGGTGCCACCGGTTCCACGGCGGGCAGCCTCTTCGTCCGGCGGCCCTACATCCTCCAGACCAGCATGCCGCGCTTCGCCCTGCCCGGCGACACCTTCGCCTGCGGGGCCTCTGTGATCAACACCACCCAGGAGTCCTGCCAGGCCGTCATCCGCTGGCGCTCCGAGGGCACCCTGTCCGGGGCGGGGGAGAAGACCTTTGCCCTGGCGCCCGGCGCCACCGCGTCGGACCGCTTCGAGTTCTCCGCCACCGCCATGGGCCAGGGCCGCATTCTCTGGGAGGCCGACATCCTCCCGGCGGCGGGTGGTGCCCCCCTCGAACACCTCGCCCAAGAAGCGCCCATCCCTGTGCGCGCCCCCGCCGCGTGGCAGTCGGAGGTCAAACAGCATGTGGTGAATCCCGGGGAGACGCTCACCTTCCAGAACACGGCAATGACCGAAGACCAAACGGTCGAACAGCGCCTTCATGTCTCCGGCAATCCCCTGTCGCGCATGACCGGAAGCGTGCGGTTCCTCTGGCAATACCCCTATGACTGCGTGGAGCAGACCACTTCCAAGGCCCTGCCCATGCTGCTGTTCCGGCACAACACGGACCTCCTTGCAGGCGCGCTTCCCAACACCCAGACAGACATTGCCCAGGACATCAACAACCAGATAGGACGGGCCGTGGGCCGCCTTCTGGCGATGCAGGCGCCCTCTGGGGGACTGGTGGCATGGCCGGGGTCCAGCACCGTCTATCCCTATGGGTCCGTGTATGCCGCCCATTTCCTGACGCTGGCCCGTCTTGACAACGCCGCCCACATTCCCGACGGCCCCTTCCGCGCGCTTCAGAATTACCTCCGGCAGGTCATGAACGGCGCGGAGGGGGGCGGCTATGAGTTCCATCACCTCTTCACGCGCGCCTACGCGCTCTATGTGCTTGCCCTGGACGGGCAACTGGACGCCGTGGAGGCCATCCCGCGCTTTGACCGTTTGGTCATGCCTGAGTCCGGCCGCTGGCTGCTGGCGGCCGCTTTGGCGAGAAACACCAGCGACCCGGCCCGGCTGGAAGAATACCTTTCGAAGGCCCCGTCCAAACCGTACACGCAGGTCTGGTACTCCGGTGACCTGAACTCCGAAATCCGCGAGCAGGCAGTCAAACTGATGGCTGCCGTGCAGATGGGGAGAACGGACGACCAAATCCAGCCGCTGGTGGATGCGCTGGTCCAATGGCTCGACAACAGCCTCCAGTATTACACCACCCAGGACGCCGCTTTCGTGGTGACGGCAATGAACGCCCACCTCTCCCGGATTACGGCGGACCACTCCTCTGTCAGCGCCACCATCACCGGCCCCGACGGCGCGGCAAAACATCAGGGCGGCGGCACCTGGCATGGAGAGGCGAAGGGGGCCGGAAAGGCTTTTACCGTCGCCAACACAGGAACCGCCCCCCTGTATGTGACCCATGTCTGTTCGGGGGTCCCTGCCCAACCCCGCACCACACCGGTTTCGGAGGGGATGACCCTCTCCCGAACCCTGTCTGCTGCCGACGGCACGGCGGTGGAGCCGGATGCCCCTGTTGCCCACGGGGCCAGTTATCTCGTGGACCTCACCATCACGCTTCCCAAGAGCCGGGAAAACGTGATTCTCTCTGACACTCTCCCCGCGGGGCTCGAAATCGCCAATCCACGCCTGGACAAGAACGCTCTGGCCAAAATGGGTAAGGAACAGAAGGTTCAGGCCGATGACCAGTCCGGGGAAAACGGCGACGACTCCGAAGAGGATGCTCCGCCGCCAAAGGCAAAAGGGGTTGAACCGCAATATCTTGAAGCCCGGGATGACCGGCTTGTGGTGTCCTTTGAATCGCTGAAGGAAGGCACCCACCACTTCTACTACGTGGTGCGCGCCGTGACGCCGGGCACGTTCCGTCAGCCCGCGCTGCAGGGCGAGTGCATGTACAACCCCGAAATCCGCGCCGTGACGCTGGACAAGACCGTAACCATCCAATGAACCGCCTCCGGCACCTGTCCGGACGGAAGCGCGCCGCGCTTTGCGTCCTCCTGCTCGCGGCGGCGGCCGGCGGGGCCGCGCTGGCCTGGCCGTCCGCCTGCCTGCGGGGGGCGGCGTGGCTGCTGCCGCCGGTCCCGGCGGAGGTCTGGCTGCGCGTGCCCCCGGGCGCGGAGATGACGGACCGCGCGGGCCGCCAGCTCCACGGCTTTCTGGACGCGGAAGGGCAGTGGCGTTTTCCACGGACCCTGGACCAGATCAGCTCCCGCGTGGTGGAGGCCACGCTGGCCGCCGAGGACAAGCGGTTCTGGTCGCATCCCGGCGTGGATCCGCATGCCGTCGCGCGGGCGGCGTGGCTGAACCTGACCCGGGGACGCATCGCCTCCGGCGCGTCCACCCTGACCATGCAGGTCGTCAAGAACGCGGAAAAGCACCCGCGGTCCTGGGCCGCCAAGGCCGGTCAGGCGCTCACGGCCCTGCGTCTCGAGCGCGCCGCGCCCAAACGCGGCATCCTGGAGGCCTACCTCAACAACGCCCCCTACGGGCGCAACCTGGTCGGCGTGGAGGCGGCCGCGCGCCGGTGGTTCGGCAAGCCCGCCGCGGAACTCAGCCTGCCCGAGGCGGCGCTGCTGGCGGGCCTGCCGAAGTCGCCCACGGGCTACGACCCCCTCACGCGTCCCGACCGCGCCCTCCTGCGGCGCAACCAGGTGCTGCGGCTCATGGCCGCGGCCGGGGTGATCACCGCCGCCGAGGCGGAGGAGGCGCTGGGCGCGCCGCTGGGCGCCTCGTGGCACGACTTCCCCCGGCTGGCCCCGCACCTCGCCGCGCACATGACGGACGAGGCCCGCCAAAAGGGAGGGGTGAAGACCACGCTGGACGCGGGCATTCAGGCGGAGGCCGAGGCCGCCGTCGCCAAGCACCTCCTCCGCTTTGACGGCCGGATCACGAACGGGGCGGTGATCGTCGCCGACGTCGCCGGGGGCACGATGCTCGCGCGCGTGGGGTCTGCGGGGTTCTTCAACGACCGCATCGCGGGGCAGGTGGACCTTTGCACCCGCCCCCGGTCGCCGGGCTCGACGCTGAAGCCCTTCGCCTATGCCCTCGCCATGGAGAAGAACCTGCTCTACGCCAGCGAGATGCTGCTGGACGACGACCTGGACTTCGGCCAGTACCGGCCCTCGAACTTCGACGGCGGCGTGAACGGGCTGGTCTCCGCGAAGGAGGCCCTGCGCCTCTCGCTCAACATCCCGGCGGTGCAGACACTGGACCGCGTCGGCACGAAGGAGCTTCTGGCCTTCCTGCGCCGCGCCGGCATGACCACCCTCACCCGCGGGCCCGACGACTACGGTCTGGGCCTGGTGCTGGGCGGGGCCGAGGTGACGCTGGAGTCCCTGGCGGGGGCGTATCTGGCCCTCGCGCGGCTGGGCGACGCCCGTTCCCTGACCTGGCGGCGGGACCCAGCGGGGGAGGGGAGGGCGCCGCTGGTCTCGCGGGGCACCGCGCTGGCCCTGTGGGACATGCTGGAGCAGCCCCTGCCCGGCGAACTCGGCGACAACCTGGTGTCCACCGGCATGGCCCCCACGCGCGTCTGCTGGAAGACCGGCACCTCCGCCGGATTCCGCGACGCATGGGCCGTCGTGTTCAACGCCCACTATCTGGTCGCCGTGTGGATGGGAAACAACGACGGCAAGGCGTCGCCGGACCTTGTCGGCGCGCAGGCGGCCCTGCCCCTGGCCGCGCGCATCTTCCGCAGCCTCCCCGCGAAAAACGCCGCCGCCTGGCCCGAAGCCGCAGGCGAACTGGTCCCCGTGGCCGTCTGCGCCGACTCCGGCCTTCCCGCGTCGCCCTCTTGCGCGGCCACGCGCTCCGTCCTCCTGCCGCGCGGGCAGTATCTACACCGCCGCTGTGCCGTGCACCAGCCCGCCCAGGACGGCAGGGAAGAGGGGATCGAGTGCTGGCCCGCGTCCCCCGTGCGCTGGGATTTGGCCCGCCTGCCGCGCCGCGCCCCCTCCGCCGAAGGCGACGGCGGGTAGGACGTCCGCCGCCTGCTGGCCATCACCTCCCCGGCCGACCGCGCCGAGTTTGTCCTGTCCGGCACGCCGGGCGGTGACCGGGTCCCCCTGAAGGCCTCGCATCAGGAGGCCA
>JAKPUV010000673.1 GCA_029554925.1 Candidatus Hydrogenedentota bacterium
CCATGGGCCCCTTCATGAACCTCGTGCTCGCCGTGGTCATTTACTTCCTGGTGGCCCTCGCCGGCGCCCAGGTGCCCGAGTGGGACATGCACGCCAAGGTCGGCGAGGTGGCCCCGGACTCCCCCGCCCTCACCGCGGAACTGCGCCGCATGACGGGCGACGCCGCCCCAGACCTCTCCGCGCCCCCCGACGCCCGGGGCTTCCTGGTGGGCGACGAAATCCTTCTGGTGGACGGGCGCCCCATTGAAAACCTGACCGATCTGGCGGCTGTGGCCATCCTCGGCGGGCCGGGCCGCGAGCACGACATCGTCATCGCCCGCGAGACGGCCCCCGGCGTCGTCGAGCGCCTCTTCACCCGCCTCGCCCCCGAGGTTGCCAAGGGCGAGGAGCACCCCCGCTTCGGCCTGCTCCCCTTTGACACCGCAAAGATCGGGTTTGTGCAGGAAAACTCCCCCGCCGCGCGCGCCGGGCTCCGCGAGGGGGACATCATCCACCGCGCCGACGGGCGCGTCGTGTCCCGCGACTCCTTCATCCGCCTGATGGAGGGCATCCCCGAGGGCGGCACCGCCCGGCTGGATGTCGAGCGCGACGGCGCCCCCCTCCAAGTGGAGGTGTTTCCGGAGACCGTCGGCAGGGTCCTCGGCATGCTGGCCGCCCCGCCCCGCGGCGACGACGGCGAAAAGGAACCCCCGGAAATCCTCTCCGTAACCGACGGCCTGCGGGAAAAGACCGGGCTGCGCCCGCGCGACCGCATCGTGAAGGTCAACGGCGAGCCCGCCACCATGGAGGCCCTCGCGGAGGCCGAGCGGGGCGCCCCGGGCGGCGAGATGCTCTTCGAGATCGCCCGGCCGGCCGTGCTAATGGGCCTGGTGGAGGGCGCGCAGACCCTGGCCGTTCAAGTGCCCGTGGACGCCGTCCGTGCCATCGGCATCGGGTTCAACACGGTGTTCGTCCTGCGCAAGTACTCCCCCGGCGAGGCGCTGGTCCAGTCCTTCAAGGACAGCTATCTCGCCGTGGAGCGGACCATCCTCACGCTCAAGGGGCTCTTCGTCCGCGATGTGCGCATGCAGGACCTCGGCGGACCCCTCATGATCTGGGACGTGACCACCAAGGCCGCCGAGGCGGGATGGAACTGGCTCCTGCGCACCACCGCCTTCATCAGCGTCAATCTCTTCATCTTCAACCTGCTGCCGCTCCCCGTTCTCGACGGCGGCCAGATCGTCACCAACACCATCGAGTCCATCCGCAGAAAGCCCCTCAACGAGCGGCTGCTGGAGCGCTTCCAGCAGGCCGGCCTGATCCTGGTTTTGGCGCTCATGCTCTTCGTGACGTATAATGACATCGTGCGCAAGGTGCAGGAATGGATCCCCTGATCCCCGTCCGGAAGCGCATACCCCTTGGGCCATCTTCTTAGGAGAACGCTATCATGAGCCGTGTGACCTGCAAGTTCGGCGGTTCCTCCCTCGCGGACGTGGCGTGCGTGCGGGGCGTGGTGGACATCATCCGCGCCGACGCCGGCCGCCGCTTTGTCGTGCCCTCGGCGCCCGGCAAGCGCGACGCGGGCGACAAGAAAGTCACCGACCTGCTCTACGCCTGGCACAGCCTGGCCCTGGGCGGTCTCGACCCGGCGGAGCCCCGCCGCATCATCGAGGAGCGCTTCCTGGAGCTGGCCCGCGACCTGGGCGTCACCTTCGACATCGCGGCGCACCTCGCGGAGATCGCGGAGAAGGCCGGCATGTATGAAGCGCCGGACTACATGGCCTCGCGCGGCGAGTACCTGAACGGACGCCTGGTCGCCGAGGTGCTCGGCGCGGAGTTCGTGGACCCCGCCGACTGCATCCGCTTCCGCGCCACCGGCGAGCTGGACCCGGCCACCTATGACCTGCTGGGCGCGCGCCTCCAGGGCGACGGGCTCTACGTGGTGCCGGGGTTCTACGGCGCCCTGCCCGACGGGACCATCAAGACTTTCTCCCGCGGCGGCAGCGACGTCACCGGGTCCATCGTGGCCCGCGCGTCGAAGTCGGACCTGTACGAGAACTGGACCGACGTGTCCGGGTTCCGCATGACCGACCCGCGCATCGTGCCCTCGGCCCGCCGCATCGAGGAGGTCACCTACACCGAGCTGCGCGAGCTTTCCTACATGGGCGCGACCGTCCTTCACGAGGAGGCCATCTTCCCGCTGCGCGAGCCGGGCATCCCCATCCACATCCGCAACACCAAGGCCCCCTCGGAGCCCGGCACCATGATCGTGGCGGAGCGCGAGGCGGCCCGGCCCGTGTGCGGCATCGCCGGACGCGCGGGCTTCACGATGATCAACATCGAGAAGACCCTCATGAACAGGGAGAAGGGGTTCGGAAGGCGCGTGCTCACCCTGCTGGAGGAGATGAACATCAGCTGGGAGCACCTGCCCACGGGCATCGACACCATGTCCATCATCCTCCGCGACGACGAGCTGAAGGGCCGCGGCGAGGAGCTGCTGGCCACCCTGAAGAAGTTCCTCTCGCCGGACGTGATCACCCTCAGTCCGGGGCTGGCCATGGTCGCCACGGTGGGCCAGGGCATGAACCACCACATCGGCGTCGCCGCCACGCTCACCGCCGCCCTTGCGAAGGCCGGCGTGAACATCCGGGTCATTGACCAGGGATCGTCGGAGATGAACATCATCGTGGGCGTCGAGGAGAAGGACCTCGCCGCGGCGGTCAGGGTCATCTACGAGGCCTTTGAGGCGTGGGAGGGGCGGCACTGACAGGGGCCGGGGGTCACGCCGCCCGCCCGCCGGCGTCCGGCCCGTCCCCCAGCATGACCGCGACGGCGCGCAGCATCTCCTCGCGCCCGTAGGGTTTCCCGAGGAACCAGGCGCCGGGGCCCGGATCCCCCCCGCAGGCCTGCGCCGCCGTGAAGAAGCCGCTCACGACCAGAAGCCGCAGGTCCGGGTTGACCGCGCGGAGCCGGGAAATGTACTGGGCCG
>JAKPUV010000674.1 GCA_029554925.1 Candidatus Hydrogenedentota bacterium
GACTGCGAGCTCCAGCAGCTCGCCCACGAACTGGGCATCCATGAGAACCGCTACGAGGGCGAAACCGCCGCGGCGCGCATGGACCTGTCCACCCCCGCCCTGGTGCGGGACAACGGCAAATGCATCAAGTGCCGGCGCTGCGTGAGCGTGTGCGGCGAGATACAGGGCGTGGGCGCGCTCTTCCCCCAGGGCCGCGGGTTCGACAGCGTGATCGGCCCCGCCTTCGCGCGCGAGCTCGCCTCGGTGCCCTGCGTCCAGTGCGGGCAGTGCGCGGCCGTCTGCCCCGTCGGTGCCATCACGGAGGCGCAGCACATTGAAAAGGTCTGGAACGCCATTGACGACCCGGACATGCACGTTGTGGTCCAGACGGCCCCGGCCATCCGCGCCGCCCTCGGCGAGTGTTTCGGCTACGAGCCCGGCACCCTCGTGACGGGCAAGATGACCGCCGCCCTGCGCCGCCTCGGCTTCGACGGCGTCTTTGACACCAACTTCACGGCGGACCTCACGATCATGGAGGAGGGCACCGAGCTGCTCACCCGCCTGAAGAAGGCGCTGGTGGACGGCGAGCAGGTGCCCCTGCCCATGTTCACGAGCTGCTCCCCCGGCTGGATCAAGTTCGCCGAGTACTACCACCCCGACATCCTGCCCAACCTGAGCACGTGCAAGTCGCCGCAGCAGATGTTCGGCGCCGTCGCCAAGACCTACTACGCGAAAAAGCTCGGCAAGAAGCCAGAGGAGATTTTCTGCGCCTCCGTCATGCCCTGCACCGCGAAGAAGTTCGAGTGCGAGCGCCCCGAGATGAATGACAGCGGCGTGCAGGACGTGGACGCCGTGCTCACCACCCGCGAGCTTGGGCGCATGATCGAGGCCGCCGGCATCGACTTCAAGAACCTCCCCGACGAGGAGATGGACGCGCCCCTGGGCATGTCCACCGGCGCGGCGGACATCTTCGCCAACACCGGCGGCGTGATGGAGGCCGCCCTCCGCACGGCGTACGAGATCATCACCGGCAGGCCGCTCCCGGTGGAGAACCTCCACGTCACGCCCATCATGGGGCTTGAGGGCATCAAGGAGGCCGCGCTCACGATCGAGGGCGCAGTTGAAGACTGGAAGTTCCTGGAGGGCGTCACGGTGAAGGTGGCCGTGGCCCACGGCCTGGCCAACGCCGACAAGCTCATCAAAAGCGTCAAGGCCGGCGAGCGCCAGTACCACTTCATCGAAGTGATGACCTGCCCCGGCGGCTGCATCGGCGGCGGCGGCCAGCCCCGCTTCTGCACCGACGACGTCCGCAAGGCCCGCATCGCCGCCATTTACCAGGAGGACGAGGGACGGCCGCTGCGCAAGTCGCACGAGAATCCCGCCATCAAGCAGATCTACGAGGAGTTCCTCGGGCATCCGCTCGGCGAGGTGTCCCACCACCTCCTGCACACGCGCTACACGCCCCGGGAGAAGGTGTGACCTGAATCCCCCCCTGCATTCCGCGGGCGGGCGGTCCGAAAGGGCCGTCCGCCCGTCTTTTTTGGGGGGGCGCACTCGG
>JAKPUV010000339.1 GCA_029554925.1 Candidatus Hydrogenedentota bacterium
GGAATACCGGCCCGAGCCCGAGAAGGCCGGCCGCACCACGGGCTGCCACACCTGCAACAACAAGCCCGTCTGCGAGGTGCGCGGCCTCGCGGAGGAGCTGGAGCTCGCGGAGCTGCCCGTGCCGCCGATCTACCACCAGCGCCCTCTGGAGCGCGACAACCCCTTCATGGACCGCGACCTCAACCTCTGCATCCTCTGCGGGCGCTGCGTGCGAGTCTGCAAGGAGCAGCAGGGCCGCGCCGTCATTGACTTCGTCGGCCGCGGCAGCAACGCCCGCATCGGCCAGGCCTTTGACCAGACCCTCGTGGAGGCGGGCTGCAATTTCTGCGGCGCCTGCGTGGATGTCTGCCCGACGGGCACCCTCTCCGACCGCTTCGCCAAGTGGTACGGCCGGCCCGACACCGCCACCGCCACCACCTGCGGCCTTTGCGACCAGGGCTGCGCCATGAGCGTGTCCTCGGTCAACGGGCAGATGGTCGGCGCGCGCGCCGTGGATCCCGGCGTGCCGCTGTGCGTGCTCGGCCGCTTCGCCATGGCGGAGTTCCTCGCCGGGCCCGACCGCATCCACTTCCCCTATGTGCGCGTGGGCGCGGTCCTGCGCCAGTCGGACTGGAGGCTGGCCCTGGAGCAGGCGGCCGCCCGCCTCGACCATTTCCGCGGGGAGGCCTTCGCCTTTGTCTGCGACCCGTCGAGCACCCTGGAGGACCGGCGGGTCTTCGAGCGCTTCACCCGCGAGGTGATGGGCTCGCCCCATTTCATCACCGCCGTCCCGGACGCCTGGGGCCGCTCGGAGGTTTCGCTTCCCGAGGGCGTGCGCGCCGTCATCACCACGGGGTCCTTCTTCCCCGCCGAGGCCGCCGCCGACCTTGAGGTTCTCGTGCTCATGGACTGCTATCCGTCCGCCCTCCAGGAGAAGGCGGA
The DNA here is from genome assembly GCA_029554925.1 of Candidatus Hydrogenedentota bacterium. Classification (GTDB taxonomy): domain Bacteria; phylum Hydrogenedentota; class Hydrogenedentia; order Hydrogenedentales; family CAITNO01; genus JAAYBR01. Next base: position 922 of record JAKPUV010000339.1, read on the forward strand.
CTTCGTTTTTCCCGCCGCCGTCCTCGCCGAGGTCGAGGGCAGCCTGCCCGATGACAACGGCGTTCCCCGTCCGATGCGCGCTGGGTGCGCGGCCCCCGGTCTCGCGCTGCCGGAGTGGCGGATCATCCGCGACCTCGCGCAGGCGCTTGGCGGCGAGGCCCTCGGCTATGAAAATGTCGAGTCCATCCGCAAGGAGATGGACTGCGGTCCCGTGCTGTTCCACATGAACCGCGAGGCCGCGCCGCCCGCCGCGCTGGATATCACGAAGCGACGCCGCCACTTCCGCAATCACCTGCTCGAAAACCTCGTCGATGGCCTTCAGGAAGTGCCCGCCGACCCGGCCTGCCCCGTGGTCCGGGCGGAGGCGGTCAAGGCGCCCGGCGCGCCGTTCATGGCCCCCGAAGCGCCCGCCGACGGCCGGTTCCGCATCGTCGAGAAGCGCGAGCTGATCCCCAACACCCATGAGATAGTCGTGCACGCGCCGGAGGTGGCCCGCAAGGCGCTGGCCGGGCAGTTCGCCATCGTCATGGCCGATGCCCTCTCGGAGCGCGTGCCCTACACCCTGTGCGACTGGGACGCCGAGGCGGGCACCATCACCTTCGTCGTGCT
>JAKPUV010000343.1 GCA_029554925.1 Candidatus Hydrogenedentota bacterium
TGGAGCTGTGGGCGCTGGAGGCGTACAACGCGGGCGTGCGGGCCGCCGCCTGCGCCGACAAGGCGCGGATGTACGAGAAGGCCGTCCGGCTGCTGCCCGCCTTCTTCGAGGCGTGGTTCAATCTCGGCCTGGCGCGGGCGGCCTGCGGCGACCCGGACGGGGCCGCCGCCGCCTATGAAAGCGCGCGCAAGCTGCGGCCGGAGGCCATCGCCCCCCTGCGCAACCTGGGGCTGCTCCGTTTGGCGGCCGGCGACACCGGCGGCGCGCTGGAATGCTTCGGCGAGGCCGCGCGCCTGTCGCCGGAGGACGCCCGCCTGCGGAACGACTTCGGCGTGGCCCTCCAGCGGGCGGAGCGCCACGCGGAGGCGGCCGACGCTTTCCGGGAGTGCCTGCGGATCGCCCCCGGGCACCCCCCGGCGATGTATAATCTCGCCGTGTCGCTGCTCGCCTGCGGGCAGGAGGAGGCGGCGCGCCGCGCCTTTGCGGCGTATCTGGAACGGTTTCCGGACGCGCCGGAGGCGGACAGCATCAGGGCTTTGACCGGGGCGGGGCCCGGAGACCAGGAACAGGACCGTTGAGCGACGACAGCAGGGAATTGCCGGAGAAACTGGGCCGCTACGCCATTGTCCGCGTGCTGGGCAAGGGCGCGATGGGGGTTGTCTACGAGGGGCGCGACCCGAGCATCGGTCGGCGCGTGGCCATCAAGACGGCGCGCGCGGAGCTCCTGGGCAGCCGGGAGGACCAGGAGGAACTGCTGGAGCGCTTTCTCCGCGAGGCCCGGGCCGCCGGCATTTTGAACCACCCGAACATCATCACGATCTACGACGTGGGCGAGGAGGACGGCACTGCGTTCATCGCCATGGAATATGTCGAGGGGCAGAGCCTGGAGGACCACATTTCCTCCCGCCGCCGCTTTCCCCTGTCGGAGTCGGTGGAGCTTGTCGCCCAGGTGGCGGAGGGGCTCGCCTGCGCGCATGACCAGGGCATCGTCCACCGGGACATCAAGCCCGCGAACATCATGCTTCCCCGGAACGGCCCGCCCAAGGTGGCGGATTTCGGCATCGCCCGCACCAAGGACTCCTCCCTCACGCAGGAGGGGGTGCTGATCGGGACGCCTTCCTACATGTCGCCGGAGCAGTTCATGGGCCACGGCGTGGACGGCCGGTCGGACCTATTCTCTTTGGGCATCATCCTCTACGAGCTACTCACCGGGGAGCGTCCTTTTCCGGGGGAGGCCTTCGGCACCATTATGCACCATGTGCTGAAGAGCGCCCCCGTGCCCCCGAACGAGCTGAACTTCTCCGTCGGCGCCGCGCTGGGCCGGGTGGCCCTCAAGGCCCTCGCCAAGGCGCCCCACGAGCGGTATTCCTCCGGACGGGCCCTCGCCGCCGCGCTGCGCGAGTCGCTCAAGCCCCAGCCGGATGAGGCCGTGCTTCTGGAGGCGGGGCGCGCGCTGGAGAGCACCCTGGTGGGACAGCCCCCGGCGGGGGTTGCGGATCCCGGCGCCACCGTGGCGGCCGCGCCGCCGCCCGCCGTCGGCGGTCTGGACGCGACGGTTGCCGGCCCCCCCCCTCCCGGAGAGACCGCCGCCGGTTTACCGGCCGGGGCCAGGGCGGAGTCCGCCGTCGGCGCTCCCGCAGCCTCCGGCCAGGGCAGGCTGCTCTTCGTTTCGGGCGTGGTGGCGGTTTTGCTGCTGGTGGCCGGGGCCGCGCTTCTGTTCTCCGAGAAGACCTCCCCCTCCGCGCCCCTTTCGCCGACGTCCGGGGAAACCGTGACGGGTGCCGGAGACGGAGGGGCTGCCGTGCCCGCTCCTGCCGCTTCCGTGCAGGATGTCAAAGTGACAGTCTATGTGTACACCACGCGGGACACCGATCTCGCCTTCGATTTCGAGAATCTGGCGGTGGACCAGAACCGTCAGGCCTTCATTCAGGCCGGGTTGTCGGAGGGGAAGATATCCTTCCTTCACGGCCGCGAGGTGGTGGTGACCGCCTCCGACGCAGACCAGGAGGCCACGCAGTACGCGACGGAGCCGCTGGCGGACAACGGCTATGTCCAGCTTCGGATTCCCGAAACCGCCCGGCGTGTCCGGTTTCAGATCAGGGAAAACAGCGCCAGCGAGCCTCTGGCGGACAAGACCCAGTCGTTCCCGGAATGGAAGAAGGCGCAGCATTTCCTTCTATTCGAGGGGTGATCGGCTGTCCGGCCCTCCGCGCCGCCGCGCCAGGTGCTATAATTGAGAAAAGCGGGCGCGGCGCGCCCGCCGGATGAAGCGAGGAGGTTTCCAGTGAAGACAACCGTGCTGTTCCGCGCATTTGCGGCCGTGATGGCCGTGGGTTCCGTAGTGGGCGGCCTGCCGGCCGTTGCGGCGGAGTTCACCAAGGGCAGTCCGGCACCGGAGATTGCGGGGCTGGACCTGTCGGGGAAAGAGGTGCGCCTCTCCTCGGTGGTCAGGGAGAATCCCTACCTGGTGATCCTCTATTTCTTCTCCAAGAACACCGGTGAGGACATTGCCGCGAAACTCCAGTACCTCCAGGCGACGCATGGCGCGGACAAGTTCCGCATCATCGCCCTCGGCCTCGCCGAGGACAAGCAGGAGCTGGCCGACTTCGCGGCCCGCATGGGAATCACCTACCATGTTATGGACCCCGCCTCGCTGGAGGACCGGTCCGTGCTGGAGGCCGCCAAAACCCTCCCGATGACGGTCTTCGTGCGCGCGGGCGAGGACCGGACGGTGGAGCAGGTGCTGTCGGGGGGGGGCACCTCCGCGGCGAAGCTGATG
>JAKPUV010000353.1 GCA_029554925.1 Candidatus Hydrogenedentota bacterium
CATATTCAACCAGGAAGGCGGCTACATGGCCACCAGCCTGATGCAGCAGGACCATGTCGGGCAGGACGGGTTCTACGGCGCCGTGCTCACCTACTGCGTCTTCGGCGAGAAGACGCTGCCCGACGACCTGGTGCGCACCCACCTCGAGACCACCATGCGCATCCAGTCCCCCTACGGCATGCGCGTGATCTCCAACGCCGACGGCAGCCTCCTGGAGGGGCACACGGGCGTCTACACCAACGGCGGATCCTGGTTCCTCAACGACGCGGCGAACTACCTCGCCGGGCTGATCCACGGCATGGACCCCGCCTGGGTGGACGAGAAGCTCCTCTGGCGGCTTGAGAAGGAGCTGGCCTTCATGCCCGCCTTTCATGAGTCCATCAGCACGGTCCACGGGAAGCCCCACGGCCATCACCTTTACTCGTGGAACTCCGGGTTCTGGTGGCTCCGCCGCGAAACGCGCGCACGGATGGGCATGGACGGCCCCGACCCCCTCTACGCCGCCCTCGACGCCATGCTGGGCGTCAAGCGGGAAGAGGGGGGCCTGGTCTTCACGCCCGAAAACCGCATCTATCCCTGACCGGCACCGTCAAGAAGCCCGCCGAATGGGGCCCGCCGGTGCTTTGGTGGACGTTGTGGACGGGGCGGACTGGGTGAACCGGGAAAAGAGCGGCGTGTCCCGCAGGCCAAACGCTGCCTTGCCCCCGGCCCGCTACTTCCAGAGCACCCTGGCCACGTAGAGCGCGCCTTTGGCGCCGCGTTTCCGGGCGTCGTCGTTCCAGACACCCTCTCCGACGGTGACCCAGGACTCGGCGGGGGTCATGGCGGCGGCGCCGAAGTTGCCGAGGGCGGCGCCGCGCTCGGGGATGAGGACGCGCTCGGTGGCGCGGAGGACGTGGAGGGCTTCGGGGTCCACCTGGGCGATGAAGAGGGGGGCGCGGTTGCGCATGACGTGGTCGTTGTTCGCACCGCGGCGGGTGTAGACGAGGAAGAGGGCGTCGTCCGTGGCGAGCCAGTGCTGCTGGGTGTTGTAGGAGCCGAGTTCCGCGCCGTCATCGAAGGTCCAGGGCTTGATGGGGTCGTAGTGGAGGCCGTCGTCGCCGGCGGTGACGTAGGCGCGGGCGTCGTTGCGCAGGGTGAGGAAGTAGCGTCCCTTGTGCTTCACCATGGACGGCTCGCAGAGCCCGCGACCGCCCTCGACGCTCATGCTGTTCCCATGCTCCACGTAGGAGACGGTGTCCCCGTCAAACCGGAACCGCCCCACGGAGACAGTGTAGTCCTCCTTGGCGTTGCGTCCGTGGTAGAGCGGCAGGAGCAGGGTGCCGTCAGGCTCGACGATCCACTGCGAGCAGGCGTTGCGGCAGAACTGGAACATGGGGTCTTCGGGCATCTCGATGAGCTTCCAGGCGGTCCACGTGCGGGCGTCGGGGTCGAAGACCGTGTAGGCCGTCTGGTCGAAGCGGCCCTCGCGCTCGATGAGCGCGCCGCCCTCGCGGTACATGAGCTGCGCGCCGATGGCGATGACCTTCCCGGTCGGCGCGTGCCAGCCGGGGGTCACGTCGCACACGGCGACGATCTCGCCGTCCGGCCCCTTGCGCCAGGCGAACTCGGGGATGGTCACGGGCCCGGTCCAGGTCTTTCCCAGGTCCTCCGACAGCATGTAGTA
>JAKPUV010000360.1 GCA_029554925.1 Candidatus Hydrogenedentota bacterium
AGCCCCCCGGGGGGCTGGGAAAGGGGGGGCGAGGGGGGGCAGGCAGGCAGGCACAACAGAAGCGTTATCCCTGAATCTTGGTAAGAAAGCAAATGGCGCGATAATAGGCGCCCCGGTAAGATTAGCAAATGGCTTGACACGGTCCGCACTTGCGGAAAGCGGAGAGTGGACGGGATGGACGATATGGACGGGATGGACGCGATGGATTTCCATCCAGGCCATATCGTCCATAGGGTCCATCCCGTCCATTCCCCTCCACCCCTCTGTCCTTTTTGACTCCCCCCGCCAAAGAAGCGCATACTGTGTCCGAAATGTCCCCGCCCGGGAGGGGTTGGGCAGGCAACGGGAAGCATGCAACTCAAGATCCGAGATGTCGCGAGACTGCTGAATGTCTCCGACAAGACCGTGTACCGCTGGATCAAGGCCGGCACCCTGCCGGCCTACCGCATCCAGGACCAGTACCGCGTGGACCGGACCGAGCTGCTGGAGTGGGTGACGGTCTCGAAGATCCCCGTTTCCGACGAAATCTTCAGCGAGCCGCGGGAGTCCAAGCAGGCGGTGTCGCTGGCCGAGGCCATCGAGGCGGGGGGCTGCCACTACCGGGTGGGGGGGGACGACAAGGCGTCGGTGCTCCGGGGGGTGGTGGAGTGCATGCGCCTTCCGGAGGGGGTGGACCAGGAGTTTCTGTACCGGGTGCTGCTTTCCCGCGAGGAGGTGTGCTCCACCGCCGTGGGGGACGGCATCGCGATTCCGCACCCGCGCAGTCCGCTGATTCTTCACATTGTGCGCCCGCTGCTGGCGCTGTGTTTTCTGGAGCGGCCGGTGGCCTTTGGGGCGATGGACGGTCAGCCCGTGCGCGCCCTGCTCACCCTGGTCACGCCGACGGTGCACATGCATTTGCAGCTTCTCTCCCGTCTGGGCTTTGCCCTCCATGACGCGGGGTTCAAGGCGGTCATCTCCGAGCCGGGCACCCGGGAATCTATTCTGGGGGAGGCCCGGCGGGTGGACGCCCTGCTCGATGAACGGGCGCGCGCCGAACAGCGGCAGGAATGAACGTGAACCCCATGCAGTTGACCCTCGCAGGCTTGGTGGTCCTGATGCTCAGCGGTGGCGCCTCCGTCCTCGCGGGGCGGTCGGCCGCGTGGTCGGCGCGTCTGGGGGTTTTCGGGGCGGTGGCCGGCTGCGCGCTGGGGTTCTTCCCCGCCGTGGGAGCGCTGGCGGGCGGGCTTTCCCTCTCCGTCCGGATTCCGTGGCCCCTCCCCTTGGAGAGGGGGTTGGAACTGGGCCTGGACCCGCTGTCCGCCGTGTTTCTGGTTCCCATGACCCTGCTGGGGGCGCTGTGCGCGGTGTACGGGGCGGCCTATCTCGGAAAGGGCGCGGGGCGCGCCTCCTGGTTCCATTACAACACGCTGGTGGCGAGCATGATGGCCGTGGTGCTTGCCCGGGACGCGGTGGTGTTCCTGGTCGCCTGGGAGACCATGGCGCTCAGCTCTTTCTTCCTGGTGATCCACGAGCACGGCAGGGCCCAGGCGCGCCGGGCGGCCTGGTTATACATGGTCGCCACCCATCTGGGGACTGCCTTCCTGCTGGCCATGTTCGCGATTCTCTGCGCGCGCGGTTCGGCCGGGTTTGACGCCCTGGCGCGCGCGGGCGCGGCGCTGCCCGCCCCCCTGGCCGCCGTGCTGTTTGTGTTTGCCCTGGCCGGTTTCGGCACCAAGGCGGGGTTCATGCCGTTCCACGTCTGGCTGCCGGAGGCGCACCCGGCGGCGCCGAGCCACGTGAGCGCCCTGATGTCGGGCATCATGATCAAAACGGGCATCTACGGGCTGCTGCGGGTGCTGGGTTTCCTCGGGGCGCCCGCGCCGTGGTGGGGGGGATGCCTGCTGGCGGTGGGGGTAAGTTCGGGGGTACTTGGGGTGCTGTTCGCCCTCGCCCAGCACGACCTTAAGCGGCTGCTCGCCTACCACAGCGTGGAGAACATCGGAATCATCGCCATCGGGCTGGGGCTGGGGTATCTCGGGCTCGCGCAGGGGCTGCCCGCCGTGGCGGCGCTGGGCTTTGCCGGGGCGCTGCTGCATGTGGTGAACCACGCCGTGTTCAAGGGGCTGCTGTTTCTCGGGGCCGGCGCGGTGCTGCATGGCGCGGGCACGGGCGAGCTGGACCGCCTGGGCGGGCTGCTCAAGCGGATGCCGGGAACCGGCGCGGCCTTTCTGGTGGGCGCGGCGGCGATCTGCGGCCTGCCGCCGCTGAACGGGTTTGTGAGCGAGTTTCTGATCTACCTGGCGGCCTTCCGGGGGGTGGTCTCGCCCTCCGCCGCCGTGGTGGTGGCCGGGCTGTCGGGCCTGGCCGGCTTGGCCCTGATCGGCGGACTGGCGGCCGCGTGCTTTACCAAGGCCTTCGGCGTGGTTTTCCTCGGGGAGCCGCGCACGGAGCGGGCCGCCACCGCGCACGAGGCGGGGCCGGCCATGCGCTGGCCCATGGCCGCGCTCGCGTGCCTGTGCGGCGCCATCGGGGTGTTTTCCCCGGCGGTGCTGCCCCTGCTGGCGCCCGCGGTGGCGGTTGTGATGAAAGACACCCCGGAGGCGGCGACGGCCGGTGTCGCCGCGGCGGCGACGCCGCTGACTTGGATTGTCACCGCGGCGGCGGTGCTCGCGCTGCTGGTGGCGGCGCTGTACGCGCTGCGGTTCCGGCTGCTCGGCGCGCGCGCCCGGCACGCGGTGACCTGGGACTGCGGCTACGCGGCCCCCACGCCCCGCATGCAGTACACGGCGTCGTCCTTCGCGCAGCCGCTGACGGACCTCTTCGCGCCGCTGCTGCGGACGCGGCGGGAGCATGTGCCGCCAAAGGGGATTTTTCCCGCCGGCACCGCGTTTTCGACGGAGACGGACGACCTGTTCCAGCGGAACCTTTACGCGCCGCTGTTCCGGATGACGGGGGCGGCGCTGGCCTGGTTCCGCTGGGCGCAGCAGGGCCGCGTCCAGCTGTACGTCCTCTACATCGCCCTCACGCTGCTGGCCCTTCTTCTGTTCTGTTTCGAGTAGGAACCATGCTTTTTCTTTCCCTGACAAATGTCGTCCTAGCGCTCCTGGCGGCCCCGTTGCTGCTGGGTGTGGTCAACCGGACGAAGGCGTTCTTCGCGGGACGCCGGGGGCAGCCCCTCCTGCAGGCGTATTACGACCTGGCGAAGCTGCTCCGCAAGGACGCCGTGTACAGCCGCACGACCACCTGGGTGTTCCGCGCTGGGCCGGTGGTGGGGCTGGCCTGCGCCCTGACTGCGGCGGCGCTCGCGCCGCTGGGGGGCACACGCGGGCTCATTGCCTTTCCCTGCGACCTGATCCTCCTGGCCTACCTCTTCGGCGTGATGCGCTTTTTTACCGTGGCGGCGGCGCTGGACACCGGATCCAGCTTCGAGGGCATGGGGGCCAGCCGCGAGGTGCAGTTTTCGGCGCTGGCGGAGCCCGCGCTCCTGCTGGGGCTGGCGGTGGTCGCCCGGCTCACGGGGGAGCTCTCGTTGTCCGGCATGTTCGCCGCCCTGTCCCCCGCCGCCTACGCGGCCTCGGGGCCGGTGCTGGCGCTGGTGGGCGTCTCCTTCCTCGTGGTGGTGCTCGCGGAGAACTCCCGGATCCCCGTGGACGACCCCAACACGCACCTGGAGCTCACCATGATCCACGAGGTGATGGTGCTGGACCACGGCGGCCCGGACTTCGCGTTCATCCTGTACGGCGCGGCGCTCAAATTGTGGGTGCTGGGCTCGCTGCTGGTCAACGTGGTCCTGCCGGTCCGCACGGGCAGCGCGGCGCTGGACCTGGCCGCCGCGCTCGCGGGCATGCTCTGCCTGGCCGTGCTGGTGGGGGTCATCGAGTCGTGCATGGCGCGGGTGCGCCTGCTGAGGGTTCCCCAGCTTCTCGTGGGGGCGGTCGTGGTGTCCGGACTGGCCTTTGTCCTGCTGCTGAGGTGACCCCGTGAACGTCGTCATAGACACCGCCCTGCTCGCCCTGATCGTCTCCAGCATGCTGCTGCTGGGGTTCAGCCAGATCCGGTCGTGCATCCGCGCCGTCGCGATTCAGGGCTTCGTGCTGGGGGCGCTTCCCCTGGTCGCGCACGGGACCGGGCTGGCGGTCTCCACCCTGCTCCTGAGCGCGGTGACCGTGGCGCTGAAGGGGGTGGTGTTCCCCCGGGTGCTCTTCCGCTTTCTCCGGGAGGCCGATGTCCGCCGGGAGGTGGAGCCCTTCGTGGGGCACGCCGCCTCCGTGCTGGTCGGGTTCCTCTCGCTGGCCGGGTCCGTCTGGGTGTGCTCGCGGTTTCCGGTGTTTCCCGGGAACCCGCCGCCGCTGGTGGTGCCCGTTTCCTTCTTCATGGTGTTTGTGGGGCTCTTCATCATCGTGAGCCGGAAGAAGGCGGTCAGCCAGATTCTCGGCTATCTCGTCATGGAGAACGGCATGTACGTCTTCGGCGTGGTCGTGCTGCGCGACATGCCGCTCCTGGTGGACCTCGGCGTCCTGCTGGACGCCTTCGCCGCGGTCTTCGTCATGGGCGTCGCCGTGTATCACATCACCCGTGAGTTTGAGCACATGGACGTGGACCAGCTGGACACGCTGAAAGGCTGAAACGAAATGAACGCCGCCGGGCTTCTCTGGGTCTTAATCACCCTGCCCCTCCTGGGGGCGGCGGGGTGCCTCGTCTGCCGGTCGCGCGGCGGGGTCACGGCGGTCATCCGCGCGGGGGTGCTGCTTTGGGCGGCGGCCTCCCTCTTTTTCATCCGGGAGGTCCGCGCGGAGGGCCCCCTGACGGCGGGACGGGGCTGGCTCTACCTTGACGCGCTCTCGGCGTACCACCTGCTGGTGATGACGGCGGTCTTCACGCTGAGCTCCCTGTACCTGCCGGCCTATTTCCGGGGGGAGCCCGCGGAGCACCGGACCGACTCGGCGGGGATGCGGCGCTTTGGCGCGCTCTGGTTCGGGGCGCTCGCGGCCATGGCGCTGGTGCTGCTCTCCGACAACATCGGCATCCTGTGGGTGGGCATCGAGGCGACCACGCTGGTGACCGCCTTCCTCATCTGCACCCACCGCACCCCGGAGTCCATGGAGGCGATGTGGAAATACCTCATCATCTGCTCCGTGGGCGTGGCCTTTGCCTTCATGGGCACCCTCTTCATCGGCGCGGCGGCCAGCGGACTGCGCCATCCGGCGTCGCAGGCGCTGCTGTGGACCTGCCTGGACGAAAACGCCGCGCGCCTGGACCCGGTGCTGGTGAAGGTGGCCTTCCTGTTCCTGCTGGTGGGCTACGGCACGAAGGCGGGCATCGCCCCGATGCACAGCTGGCTGCCGGACGCGCACAGCCAGGCGCCCGCCCCGGTGTCCGCCCTGTTCTCCGGATTCATGCTGAACGCCGCCCTCTACGCGGTCATGCGGTACATGCCCCTGGTGGAGGCGGCCACGGGGAATACGGGCTGGAGCCACCGGCTGCTGCTGTTCTTCGGCCTGGCATCGCTCCTGACCGCCGCGGCGTTCATCGCCTCCCAGCGCGATTTGAAACGGCTCCTCGCCTATTGCAGCATTGAGCACATCGGCATCATCGCCGTCGGGCTGGGGCTGGGCGGGTTCGGGGTCTTCGCCGCCCTCCTGCACACGCTCAACCACTCCCTCGCCAAGTCGCTGGCCTTCTTCGCCGCCGGCCGCCTGGGCCAGATGCGCGGGACGCACGACATGCGGGGCCTCGCGGGCTCGATGAAGACCGCCCCCGTGTGGGGCGGGGCGCTGCTGGTCAGCCTGCTGGTGCTGGTCGGCGCGGCGCCGTTCGCGGTGTTCCTGAGCGAGCTGCTTCTCCTGTTTGTGGCGGCCGAACAGGGCGCCTACTGGACCCTGGGCCTGTTTCTCGCGGGGGTGGCCGCGGTGTTCGTGGGCATCCTGCGCAACGCGATTCCCCTGGCCTGGGGCGATCCCGCGGACGCTCCCCGGCCGGAGCGCGCGGGCGCGGCCGAGAAGCTGCTGGTCGCCGTGTGCGTGGGCGCCCTGCTGCTGCTGGGAATCTGGCTGCCCGGCCCGCTGACGGACCTGCTTGCGGCCGCCATGCACATCGTGGA
>JAKPUV010000400.1 GCA_029554925.1 Candidatus Hydrogenedentota bacterium
GGGCGCGCCCGCAACATCAAAGAGCAGAGCATAGGAACCCAGGACCCGGGGGCCACCTCGGTGTCCCTCATTTTCAAGGGATTTCACAAAGGAGCGGAACAACATGCCTGATGCGGAAAAATCGGCCGGTGCGGAGCGGAAAGACTACGGGATCGGCGTTCCCATGGAGACGCCTGGCTTCTTCCTGAAGGGGTCCGCCCACCTCTACTGGGGCGTGAAGAACCGCCTCTCCCAGATTTTCAACCCGAAGTCGGGCCGCACGGTCATGCTCGCCTTCGACCACGGGTACATCATGGGCCCCACCACGGGGCTGGAGCGCCTCGACCTGGTCGTGCCGCCCCTCATCCCCCATGTGGACTGCCTCATGTGCACGCGGGGCGGCCTGCGCACCTGCATCTCCCCGGAGGTGCGCAAGCCCGTCGTCATGCGGTGCAGCACCGGTGCGACGGTCCTGCGCGAGCTGAGCAACGAGGTCATCGGTGTGACGGTGGAGGAGGCCCTGGCCCTCAATGCCGCCGCCGTCACCGCGCAGGCCTGCATCGGCGCGGAGTTCGAGCGCGAGACGCTGGACAACCTGTCCTACCTCATCAACGAGGGCAACCGCTACGGCCTGCCCACCCTCGGCGTCACGGCCGTGGGCAAGGAGATGGTCCGCGACGCGCGCTACCTCGGCCTGGCCTGCCGCGTCATCGCCGAGCTGGGCGTCCACTTCGTGAAGACCTACTACTGCGAGCCCGGGTTCGAGGAGGTCGTCGCCGGGTGCCCCGTGCCCGTGGTCATCGCGGGCGGCAAGAAGCTCCCCGAGCTCGACGCCCTCAAGATGGCCTACAAGGCCATAGACCAGGGCGCCATGGGCGTGGACATGGGCCGCAACATCTTCGCGGCCGAAAACCCCGTCGCCATGGCCCAGGCCGTGGGCGCGGTTGTCCACGAGCTGGCGGCCCCCGAGCGGGCCTTTGAACTCTACAACGACCTGAAGGGCAAGTGATCCGCCGCGCGGGCGGCGACAACCAAGGAGATCGCGTCATGAAGGGCACCAAGAACATCGCGCTGGCGGGCCTGCTGGCCGCGGCGGTCACTGTGGCCGTCGCCACCGTCCTGGGTTCCGCGGGCGCGGAGGAGAAAAAGGCTGTGAAGATCAAGAAGTATCCCAACGAGTATTTCTACAAGGCCGACGGCACCTTCGACCAGGAAAAGGCGAAGCAGGCCTACTACGAGATGTTCGAGGCCTACGGCTATCCCATCTGCGACCGGCTCCGTTCGGCCGACTTTTGGGTCGCCGATTTCGGTCTCGGCAACTTCGCCGAAGTCGGCATGGGCGGCATTTTCTGGCTGAACAACGAGAAGGACAGCTATTTCGGGCATGAGATATTCCTCCTGCCCGGCCAGATGATCCCCGAGCACAAGCACGTGAAGACCGCGAAGGGCGCCGCGAAAATGGAAGGCTGGCAGCCGCGTTACGGCTGGATATACACCTACGGCGAGGGCACGCCCACGCCGGGCGTGGACGAGCGCATCCCGCCGTCCCACCGCAAGGACGCCGTCGCCCGCACCGAGCAGAAGCTGATGCCCGGCGAGACCGCCGAACTCGCCGGCCCCGAGCAGTGGCACTGGATGCAGGCCCCCGAGGGTGCCATCGTCACCGAGTACGCCACCTTCCACGACGGCGACGGCCTGCGCTTCACCCTGCCCAACGTCAAACTGTGATCCTCCGCCCCCAGGGGCTTGGTTTTTGGGCACCCGTTCCCGGCATTGGCCGGGAACGGGTGTTCGGGACATAACCGGAGTAATGAGATGAGCGCGCGGTATTCATTGTCTGTCCTGCTGTGTTTGGCCATGTTCGCCGGATGCGCGGCCGTGTCCCCGGCGCCCGCGTCCGCAGAGGAGGCCTGGTGGGCCGCCCCGCAGCACCGCGCCGCCGCCCTGCGCCGCGCCGTGGAGGACCTCGCGGCGGCCTTTCCCGCGCAGTACGCCAAGGCGCCGGAGTTCCTCCAGCGGCTGGACGCGCTGGACAAGCGCATCGCCGCGGCGCAGGGCGACGACTTGAAGGCCGCCGCCGACGAACTCACGGCCCTGCAGCGCGAGGCGCTCCTGGCCAACCCGCTGCTGGATTTCGACCGCCTCCTCCTTGTGCGCCGCGCCGAAGGCAGCATGGGGCTCCCCCAGAACTGGCAGGGCAACTGCTCCCTTCCCCGCGCGGGTTTCGACAACGAGATCGCCGTGCTGTCCCCGGTGAACCCCGACGGCGCGCTGACCACCCTCTACAAGCCCGAGAAGGACGTCATGGTCGCCGATGTGGACCTCCACTTTGACGGCGGCAAGATGCTCTTCTCCATGATCGGAAGCCACAACCGCTGGCAGATCTGGGAGATCAACGCCGACGGCTCCGGGCTGCGCCAGGTCACCTCCGGCGAGTATCCCGACGTGGACAATTATGACCCCTGCTACCTGCCAAACGGCCAGATTGTCTTTGGGTCCACCGGCGTCTTCCACGGGGTTCCCTGCGTCGGCGGCAGCGACACGGTGGCCAACCTCTTCCGCATGGACGCCGACGGCGGCAACATGCGCCAGCTCAGCTTCGACCAGGACCACAACTGGTGCCCCACCATGCTCGCCAACGGGCGCGTGCTCTACTCCCGCTGGGAGTACTCCGACACGCCCCACTACTTCAGCCGCATCCTGTTCAGCATGAACCCCGACGGCACCAACCAGGCGGAGTACTACGGCAGCAACTCCTACTGGCCCAACTCCATTTTCTATGCCCGCCCCATTCCGGGCCACCCCACCCAGGTCGTGGCCATCGTCACCGGGCACCACGGCGTCGCCCGCATGGGCGAGCTGGTGCTCTTCGACCCAGCCCAGGGGCGCAAGGAGGGCAACGGCGTCATCCAGCGCATCCCCGGGTTCGGGCAGCCCGTCGAGCCGGTCATTGTGGACCAGCTGGTGGACAACTCGTGGCCGAAGTTCCTGCATCCCTACCCCCTCAGCGGGAAATACTTCCTGGTCTCCTGCAAGCCCTCGCCGGAAACCCCCTGGGGCCTCTATCTGGCGGACATCTACGACAATCTGGTGCTCATCAAGGAACTTCCGGGCCAGGCCCTGCTGGAGCCGGTTCCCCTTCGCGGGGTTGAGCGCCCCCCCGTCGTGCCCGACCGCGTGAAGCCGGACACCGACAAGGCCACGGTCTACATCGCCGACATCTACCGGGGCGAGGGACTGCGCGGCGTGCCGCGCGGCGTGGTCAAGAGCCTGCGCGTGTTTGAGATCTACTACGGCTACCCCAAGATGGGCGGCCACATCAACATCGGCATCGAGGGGCCGTGGGACGTCCACCGCATCCTCGGCACCGTGCCCGTGCTTGAGGACGGATCCTGCTATTTCAAGATCCCCGCCAACATTCCCGTGGCCCTCCAGCCTCTCGACGCGCAGGGGCGCGCCGTGCAGCTTATGCGCAGCTGGTTTGTCGGCATGCCCGGCGAGGCCGTCTCCTGCATCGGCTGCCACGAGAAGCAGAACGAGACCCCGCCCGCCGCGCCCACCCTCGCCGTGCAGCAGGCGCCCATGGACATCACGCCGTGGAACGGACCCGCCCGCGGCTTCAGCTTCAAGCGCGACGTGCAGCCCGTGCTCGACCGCCACTGTGTCGGCTGCCACGACGACGCGGCGGTCGAGAAGAACCCCGCCAAGCCGAATCTGGCCGCGAACGACAAGCGGGGCTGGAGCGGGTTCACCCCCTCCTACATCGCCCTGCATCCCTATGTACGCCGTCCCGGGCCGGAGAGCGACTATCATGTGCTGCCCCCGATGGACTTCGGCGCCAACACCAGCCAGCTCATCCAGATGCTGGAGAAGGGCCACCACGGGGTGAAAGTGCCCCCGGAGGACATGGAACGCCTGTATACCTGGATAGACCTTAACGTGCCCGACCACGGCACCTGGTCCGAGCACACCAAGATTCCCGAGAACTTCCACCAGCGCCGGCTGGAAATGCGGACGAAATATGCCGGCCGTCCCGAGGACCCCGAGGTGATCCCCGAACTGGATTTGGGATCCCGGGAGTTTCAGGCGCCGCCGAAGGAGAAGCCCGCGAAGCAGAAGGCCGTCAAGGCCAAGGGTTGGCCCTTTGATGCGAAAGACGCCGCCGCCCGCCAGGCCGAAGCCGGCGCGGAGGCCCGCCGCACCGTGGACCTGGGGGACGGTGTCGCCCTGGAACTCGCCCTCGTGCCCGCGGGCCGCTTCGTCATGGGCGCGCCCGAGGGATTCCCCGATGAGACCCCCCAGGCCGAGGCCGCCGTGGACGCCCCCTTCTACATGGGCGTGACCGAGGTCACCAACGCCCAGTACGCCCGCTTCGACCCGTCCCACAACAGCGGGTTCATTGACCAGCAGCACAAAGACCACACCACGCCCGGCTACCCGGCGCAGGCGCCGGAAAACCCGGTCATCCGCGTCCCTTGGTCGCGCGCCCTGGAATTTTGCGCGTGGCTGTCCGAACAGACGGGGATGGAATGCACCCTGCCCACGGAGGCCGAGTGGGAATGGGCCTGCCGCGCCGGATCGGCGAAACCCTTCTGGTACGGCGACCTTGACACGGACTTCGCGCCCTTCGCCAATCTGGCGGACCACTCCATCCGCCTGCTGGCCGTGTCGGGCGTCAATCCCCAGCCCATCCCCAAGCCGAGCCGCTTCGAGGATTTCCTGCCGAAGGACCCGCGCTTCAACGACGGCCAGCGGATCGTGTCCCCCGTCCGGCTGTACCAGCCGAACCCCTGGGGGCTCCACGACATGCACGGCAACGTGGCCGAATGGACCCTGTCCCTCTACAAGCCCTACCCCTACGCGGCGGACGACGGTCGCAACGACCCCGCCGCCGAAGGCCGGCGCGTGGCGCGCGGCGGGTCGTGGTTCGACCGACCCAAGCGCGCCCAGGCGGGCAGCCGCCTGGCCTACGAGCCCTGGCAGCCCGTGTATGACGTGGGCTTCCGCGTGCTTGTGCGCCCGCCGAGGGACGCGAAGCTGGCCGCCAACCACTAGGACGACCGCAGGGAAATGATCCGAAGACACGCCACAGCCAGGGGGAGGACGGGGGGCGCGATGGCCTTCTGCTGCCTTTGCCTCCTGTGCGCGTGTACCTCCGGCGCGGCGGACCAGGTTTCGGAGCGCGCGGCCCTGCGCGCCGCGGTCGAGGACCTCGCGGAGTCTTTCGGAGACGCCTATCCGCGCGGCGGCGCCTTTCTGGCGGCGCTCGACGCGCTGGCGGCGGACGACGCGGCGGGGCTGGAGGCCCTCCGCCGCGAGGCGCTCACCGCCAACCCCCTCGTGTCGGGCCAGCCCATCCTGTATGTGTCCCGGCGTCAGTACAAGCCCGACCACCACAACACCGAGACGCTGTTCCAGACGGGGGAAATTAACACGGCCAGTTTCGAGGGCGGCGGCGCGCTGCGCCTGCTTGACCCCGCCACCGGCGAAGCGCGCACCCTGCTGGACGTGCCCGAAGGCATCGCCCGCGACCCGGAAGTCAGTTTCGACGGACAGCGGATCGTGTTCTCCCTGCGCCGGGACATCCATGACGACTACCACATCCACGAGATGAACGCCGACGGGTCGGGGCTCACCCAGCTCACCTTCGCCCCGGCGGTCTCCGACATAGACCCCCTCTACCTGCCCGACGGCGGCATCGCGTTCTCCTCCTCCCGCGAGCCGAAATACTGCATGTGCAACCGCCACATCATGTGCAACCTCTACCGCATGGACGCCGACGGCGCGAACATCGTCCAGATCGGAAAGAGCACCCTCTTCGAGGGCCACGGCGCGCTCCTGCCCGACGGCCGCATCCTTTACTACCGCTGGGAGTATGTGGACCGAAACTTCGGCGACGCCCAGGGCCTCTGGACCGTCTTCCCCGACGGAACCAACCATGCCGTCTACTGGGGGAACAACACCCCGTCCCCCGGCGCGGTCATTGACGCGCGCCCCGTGCCCGGCACCGACCAGGTGCTCTGCATTTTCGGCTCCTGCCACGACCGGCCCTGGGGCGCGCTGGCGCTCATAGACCGGCGGCTGGGGCTCGACGGCGCGCCGGGCGGCGTGCGCAGCCCCTCCGTCCTGCGGACCTGGCCCGCCGACGCCATTGAAAAAGTGGGCGACGGCGACGGTGCGCGCTTCAACTTCGACAGCTTTATCCCCGTGGCGCCGAAGTATGAGGACCCGTATCCGCTCAGCGACAAGTATTTCCTCTGCTCCCGCATGACCGGGGTCGGCGAGGTCATGGGCATCTATCTCGTGGACGTGTTCGGCAACGAGATTCTCCTGCACGCCGAGGGGACCGACGAGACGGCCCGCGGCTGTTTCGACCCCATGCCGCTCGCGCCGCGGTTCTGCCCGCCCGCGACGCCCGAAAGGCGCGACTATGCAAACGGCGGGGGGAAATTCTACGTCGCCGATGTGTACGAGGGCACCCACATGGAGGGGGTGGCGCGCGGCACGGTGAAGTGGTTGCGCGTGGTGGCGTCCCCCGAGAAGCGCCACTGGACCACTCCCCCGTGGGAGGGGCAGGGGCAGGCCGCGCCCGCCATGGCCTGGCACGACTTCAACAACAAGACCATCCTCGGCACGGTGCCCGTGGAGGAGGACGGCTCCGCCTACTTCTCCGCGCCGTCCGACACCTTCATCTACTTTCAGCTGCTCGACGTGCGGGGGATGATGGTGCAGTCCATGCGCAGCGGCACCGTCATCCAGTCCGG
>JAKPUV010000428.1 GCA_029554925.1 Candidatus Hydrogenedentota bacterium
AAGACCTCCTTGCAGAACCCGTTCACCACCATCGAGATGGCGTCCTCCGTCCCGATGCCGCGGGACTGGCAGTAGAAGAGCTGGTCCTCGCTGATCTTCGAGGTGGACGCCTCGTGCTCCACCGACGCGGACGGGTGGCGCACGTCGAGGTGCGGGAAGGTGTGCGCGCCGCAGGTGTTCCCGATGAGCAGGCTGTCGCACTGCGTGTAGTTGCGGCTGTTCTCCGCCTTGGGCATCACGCGGACCAGCCCCCGGTAGGAGCTGTCGCTGCGCCCGGCGGAGATGGTCTTGGAGATGACCGTGCTGCGGGTGTTCTTCCCGAGGTGGATCATCTTCGTGCCCGTGTCCGCCTGCTGGCGGCCCCTGGTCAGGGCCACGGAGTAGAACTCGCCCACGGAGTTGTCGCCCATAAGCAGGCAGCTCGGGTACTTCCAGGTGATGGCCGATCCGGTCTCCACCTGGGTCCACGAGATGTGCGCGTTGTCGCCGGCGCACTTCCCGCGCTTGGTCACGAAGTTGTAGATGCCCCCCTTGCCCTCCTCGTCGCCGGCGTACCAGTTCTGCACGGTGGCGTAGCGGATGGTGGCGTTCTTGTGGGCCACCAGCTCCACCACGGCGGCGTGGAGCTGGTTCTCGTCGCGCATGGGGGCGGTGCAGCCCTCCAGATAGCGCACCTCGGCGCCCTCGTCCGCAATGATCAGCGTCCGCTCGAACTGCCCCGTGTCGGAGGCGTTGATGCGGAAGTAGGTGGACAGGTCCATGGGGCATTTCACGCCCGGGGGGATGTAGACGAAGGATCCGTCGCTGAACACGGCGCTGTTGAGGGCGGCGTAAAAGTTGTCGCCCGCGGGCACCACAGAACCCAGGTACTTCTGCACCAGCTCCGGATGGTCTCGCACGGCCTCGGAGATGGGACAAAAGATGATGCCCCGCTTTGCCAGGATGTCGCGGTGCGTGGTGGCCACGGAGACACTGTCAAACACGGCGTCCACGGCGACGTTCGCCAGGCGCTTCTGCTCGTCCAGCGGGATGCCCAGCTTCTCGAAGGTCTCCAGGAGCTTCGGGTCCACCTCGTCCAGGCTCTGCGCCTTGGGCTTCTGCTTGGGCGCGGAGTAGTAGCTGATGTCCTGGAAATCCGGGGTCTCGTAGACCACCTTGGCCCACGTCGGGTCCTCCATGCGCAGCCACGCGTGGTAGGCCTTCAGCCGCCACGCCAGCATCCACTCCGGCTCGCGCTTGCGCGCGGAAATGGCGCGGATGATGTCCTCGTTTAGCCCCTTCGGGAGCGTGTCCGCCTCGATGTCCGTGGACCAGCCGTACTTGTACTCCCCGGCGGCGAGGGCGGCGACTTCCTGGTTGCTCCGCTCCACGCGGGACCCGCCGTAGGCCGCGGTCTCCAGGTTTTCTTTCGGGTCGCTCATGGTGAATCTCCGCCGGTCGTCAAATGGCACGCCCCCGGAAAGGGCCGGGGGATGCTTCGCTACGCCCTTCTGCAACAGCGGGTTACGGGCTCCGTATTCCCCGGAACGCCCCGCGCGTGAACCGGACGGGCCGGTTCTGCTAGAGTTTTGCCGGGTTTTCGGGGTTTCGCCTCCCCCGCCGGACGGGACGGCCCGCCCGGACCGCGTATTGTGTCACGCGGCCGGGTCGCCGGGCAAGCCCAGGCGGGGTTTCGGGTTGGCAACACGTAGGGAGTTCCTGTCATGTCGGATGCGGCAAACGATGCGCTGGTCACCGTGAACAATCCCCGGACCGGGGAAGTGCTCTACACCTTCCCCGAGCCCACGCCGGAGGAGGTGGATCAGGTCTACGCGCGTGCCCGCGCCGTCTACCCGAAGATCGCCGCCATGAGCGTGGCGCAGCGCGTGGCCGAACTCGGCAAGCTGAAGGCCTACCTGATGGCGAACCGGCGCGAAATCGCCCGGAAAATCTCCCTGGAAACCGGAAAAAGCCTGTTTGACGCCCTGGCGATGGAGGTCTTTCCGGCGGTGGACCTCATCACCTACTACGAGAAACACGCCGTGCGCATGCTGAAGGACCAGCGGGTGCCCACGCCGGTCATGCTCATCGGCAAGAAGTCCAAGGTGGTCTATGAGCCCCTCGGCCCCGTGCTG
>JAKPUV010000431.1 GCA_029554925.1 Candidatus Hydrogenedentota bacterium
GTTCAGCGGCGTGTCCAGCGCTCGGCCCGTTTTCCCCAGCCCGGCGGGCCAGCGCAGGAGGAACGGCACGCGGATGGACTCGTCGTAGGGCTTCTGCTTGCGCTCCATGCCCTGCGATCCGAGCATGTCGCCGTGGTCCGACGTGAAGACCAGGATCGTGTCGTCCGCAAGCCCCTGCGCGTCGAGGAAGTCCAGGATGCGGCCCATGTTCTCGTCCAGCGCGCCCGCGTGGGCGTAATACCCCGCCAAATCCTTCCGCGCGCGCTCCGCCATCGCCTCCGGGACGTTCGGCCGCAGGGTGATGCGGTCCGGCGAGAACCGCGCCTTCCAGCGTTCCGGGGCGGTCTCGTAGGGGTTGTGCGGCGGCCCCCATGACAGGAACAGGGCGAAGGGTTTCTCGTCCGCCGCCGCGTTCTTCATCCAGGCCAGCGCGTCGTCCGTCTGCGCGTCCGCGTCGTAGCCCTCCCACAGCCGGGGCTCCGGGCTGTCCGCGTAATACTGCGAATGGTTGTAGTCGTGCGTGCACTCCTGCACGCGCCAGTGGCCGAAACCCTGCCGGCGCTCCGGCGGGATGAAAGACGAGCGCCCCCGCCCGTCCAGATGCCACTTGCCAATGTACGCCGTGCCGTATCCCGCGCCGTTCAGCGCCTCGGCGAAGGACACCGCGTCGTCGCGCAGGGGCACGTCGTTCAGGAAAATGCCGTGGGTCAGCCAGTACTGCCCCGTCAGCAGGCTGGCGCGGTAGGGCGAGCACACGGGACAGCCCGACACGGCGTGGGTGAAGTTCACGCTCTGCCCCGCGAGCCGGTCCAGGTTCGGCGTGACGGCGTTGGGGTCGCCCGCGTATCCGAAAGCCTGCGCCCGCCACTGGTCCGCGAAGACATACACCAAGTTTGGCTTCTTCGCGGGCGCCCCGCAGGCGCGGTTTGCAGCGGCCATCAGCCCCACCCCGACCGTCCCCAGGAATTCACGGCGTTTCATGCGTCATCCTCCAGAGACGCGTCCCCGCGCCTTTCGTGCGAGCGCCTGTCCGGCGCGGGCGAGGGCTGCGCGGTCCGCACGGTTGAGCAGCCCAAACAGGCAGGCCAGCGCGAAGGCCGCGAGGAGCAGGCCGCGCGCGGACAGCGACCATATGTAGGGCAGGGTGAACAGCGGGAAGCTGGCGGCCAGGGCCGCGCCGGACAGGGCGTACAGTCCGAGCATGCGCTTGGTGTCGAAGGGCAGCGGGTTTACGATGTGCTGCGCAATAACCCAGGTGAGCAGGAGTTCCAGTCCGAAGGCGGCGAGGGTGGAGACGGCGGCGCCGACCAGGCCGAAGTGGGCAATGAACCAGTAGGTGACGGCGACCTTTGCCGCCGCCGCGCCGCAGGTGGCCGCGGCCGCCCAGGCCATGCGCTTGGAGATGCCGATGCCGATGTTCACCACCTGCACCGCGCCGTGGACGGCGTAGGAGTAGGCGATCCACGGGATGATCACCAGCGCTCCCGCGTAGCCCTCGGCGGGCGCGAAGATGCGGAGGAGTTCGGGCGCGGTGCAGGTGACGCCCGTGGCACAGAAGAACATGAGCAGGTTGAGCCAGTGGGCGGCGCGGGCGATCTCCGCCTTGCCGTCCGGACGGAGGATCATGGCAAAGGCCGCGGGGGGCCACGAGAGCTGGATGGACTGCGTGAACAGCGCCATGAGCGTGCCGATCTTGAACCCCAGGCTGTACGGGGCGATCTCCTCCAGCGTGAACATCCGCGCGAGGAAGTAGCGGTCCGCCACGGTGAGGATGCCCACCGTGACACTCATGGGAATGGTGGGCAGTCCGAAGGCCAGCAGGGACCGCAGCATGCCCGGGCTGAACTCGGGCCGCAGATGGCCGCGGCACACCCACAGCGCGGCCACGGCCAGCACCGCCAGGCCGAACAGGTCGCCCCAGAGCGCCCCGGCCACCCCCTGCCCCAGCCACGCCACCAGGAAAAGGATCGCCAGCGGCCCGGCCACGCCGCGCACCAGATTCAGCAGGGAGAACAGCACGCTGCGCTCCATCGTGCGCAGCAACGACAGCGCCTGCTTGCCGTAGGCCGTGACTGCGGCGGAGAGGAACACGACCTGCACCAGACCGGCGTCCGCCGCGTCGCGGAAGATCATCACGGAGAGGGGCCGCGCGAAGAGAAACCCCGCGCCGACAATCAGCACATGGGCCGCCAGCACGAAGAGGAGGCCCGTGCTG
>JAKPUV010000443.1 GCA_029554925.1 Candidatus Hydrogenedentota bacterium
CAGCACGCGCCGGGCGCCGTCGAGGATGATGTCGCCGCCGCTCCCGGAGGTGCACCGGCCCAGAATCAGCACGTTCTTCAGCTCGTAGAACTCGGCGTAGTGGGCCAGCGTGTAGCCCATGTAGACCCCCATGGACTCCCAAATCTTCCGCGCGCCCTCGTGCCCGGCCTCCAGTTTCACCTGCACCGACTTCAGGCGCTCGGCGTCCGTCGCGTTCATCGGCAGGTCAATGCCCGCCGCGCCGGAAAGCCGGAAAACGCACTGCTGCGAGAAGTAGCGCGCGCCGACGCCGATGTCTCCCGACCACTCCTCGCGGGGCCCGTCCGGGTTGTAGTCCACCGGGCAGAAGGCAAGCTCGTTCAGCCAGCCGGTGATGTTGCCGTCGAGGGTGACATAGCCGCCCGCCTCGCTGGAGCCCAGGGCGACACCGAGCACCCCGTTGTCCTCCAGCGACATGGACCCCGCCAACGCGGTGACCTCGCCGTCGTTCACGATCTCCAGCGGCACGCCCAACTCGTTTCCGATGCGGATGAACATCTCGCGCACCTCGCCGAAACGCTCCCGGGGAATGGAGCGGAAGAGGGAGGCGATCATCGCGCGGTTGTTCACATACACGCCCGCGGAGCTCCCGCCGATGGCGTCCACCCGGGGCAGCTTCGACGCCGCCGTCTGGAGGGCCGCCATCACCTCTCGGTAGTGGTAGGCGGGGTCCGACTGCTTGATGGGCTCCCAAACGACCTCCTCGCTGTACACCGGCTCGCCGTCCACCACGGCGGACACCTTGCGGTCCGAGCCGCCCAGGTCGAACCCGATGCGGCAGCCGTCCAGGTGCCGTCCCAGGGGGCGGGTCGTCTCGTTCGCAGCAGGCACCTCGTCCGCACCGCAGGAAACCACCTCAAAGGGCTTCTCATATACGTCGCGGCCCATGAAATGGAAGTCGAAATCCCGCAGGCCGCCGGGCTGGTAGCAGCGCTTCAGGAAGTCCCCGACGGACGCCGGTCCGCCGACCCACAGCTTGCACGCCCCGCGCTGCCACAGCAGGAACTTCACCAGCCGCTCGACGTAGTAGTTGTTCGCCTCCGACTTCCCGTGGCCGTCGGAAAGCACGGCCGTCTCGAAGCGAGAAACCGAGCCGTCGCCGCGTTCCAGTCCAAGCACCAGCCGCTCGCCGCCCCCGGCGGCGCGGACCGCCTCCGCAAAGGCGCGGTTGCACAGCACGGCGGGCCGGAAATCGGGGTCCAGAGGCGGAAGAATACGGGGCGAAACAAGCATCCAGGGAGTGGTCATACTGCGTCCTTTCCAGAGGTGGCCGGTTCTGGGGAAAAACCCCGCTGCGGCGCTGGGCCGACGGGAGAACCTTGACCCAGAATATAGCAGGGACCGGCTTCAGGAGTCCAGCGGAGGACCTTTTAAGGGGGCCGTCGCGTTGGTGTAGAATGGATGCGGAGGGCCGCGGCAGGCCCGCCGCACCGGAGGATGGAGCATCATGCAGACGGGTCTCGTGGCCGCAATTGTCGGACTGGTTGTCCTGGTGGACGCGGTCGTTCTTTTCTGGGTATTCCGTCGCTCCGGATTCTTCCAGCGCATGACCGTTGAAGCGGCAGTCCAGCCGGAGAGGTGGATCGCCTTTGTGAAGGGTTCCCCTGCCTATGTGGGCGTGCTGCGTGACATGGCCCCTGTGGAAATCATGCTCCGCGAGCACCATGGCATCACGCCGGAAGCGGGGTTCAGCCTCTACCTTGACGACATGGCGGAGACGTTGGGTCCAAAAGAGATGCAGAAGGTTTCCCGAAAACTGACAGGCTGTGTGCTTTCCGAATCGGACGCCGCGCGCATCCCTCCGGAGACAAAAGGGTTCTGGCTGGCCCGGCTCCCGGAAACAACGGCCCTTGAGGTGCGCTACCCGCGCACCGACGGAAGGTTTGCCGCGCTCGCGGGATTCCGGGCCGTGACAGCCCTCCTGCGGCGCATGAAGTCGGAGGGCCTCCCGTTCCGTGCGGTGATGGAGACATGGCGGACATGCCCTCCGGAGATACACTGCGCTTGCCTGCTCGGCATTCCCCGGGAGGATATCGAAGCGCTCTACGACGCCTGCAAATAGGTTCCGCGCGCCTTCATCAGGCGTTGGGTGGAATGCGCAGGACCATCAGCCGGATTTCCGACATGTCCTCGACGGCGTAGCGGATGCCCTCGCGTCCGATACCGCTGTCCTTCACGCCGCCGTAGGGCATGTGGTCCACGCGCCACGACGGCACGTCGCCGATGACCACCCCGCCCACGTCCAGCCGGTCCCAGGCCTTCTGGGCCTTGTAGATGTCGCGGGTGAACACCCCCGCCTGGAGGCCAAAGCGGGAGTCGTTAACCTCGGCGATCGCCTGGTCGAAGTCGCTGAAGGGCGCCAGCAGCGCCATGGGCCCGAAGAACTCCTCGGCGTAGGCGGGCTCGCTCTTCGGCACGTTTTCGAGCAGGGTGGGGGCGATCATCCGGCCGTC
The DNA here is from genome assembly GCA_029554925.1 of Candidatus Hydrogenedentota bacterium. Taxonomy (GTDB): domain Bacteria; phylum Hydrogenedentota; class Hydrogenedentia; order Hydrogenedentales; family CAITNO01; genus JAAYBR01. Next base: position 2,493 of record JAKPUV010000443.1, read on the forward strand.
GCGCGTCCCGCCGCAGAGGAGCATCGCGCCAGCCGCCACGGCGGAGTTGATCCACCGCTCCATGCGGTCCGCCTCGACGTCGGAAATCACCGGGCCCACGAAGGTGTCCTCGTCCTTCGGATCACCCATCTTGAGGGTTGAAACGGCCTTGACCAGCCGGTCCCGCAGCTCGTCGTAAATGTCCTCGTGGATCAGGATGCGCTGCACGCTGATGCAGCTCTGGCCGGACTGGTAATACGCGCCGACGACCAGCCGCTCCACCACGTCGTCCAGATCGCCCCAGTCCTTGTCCACGATGACGGCGGCGTTGCCGCCCAGCTCCAGCACGACCTTCTTCTTGCCGGCCTTGGCCTTGAGGTCCCAGCCCACCTCCGGCGACCCGGTGAAGCTGAGCAGCTTCAGCCTCTCGTCCGTGGTGAAGAGGCCCGCCCCGTCGCGTTTGCAGGGGAGGATGGAGAAGGCGCCCTCGGGCAGGTTCGTCTCCGCGAGGATTTCCCCGATGATCAGGGCGCCCAGCGGCGTGAGGCTGGCGGGTTTGAGGACGAAGGGGCAGCCCACCGCGAGGGCAGGGGCCACCTTGTGCGCAGCAAGGTTCAGCGGAAAGTTGAAGGGGGAAATGAACGAGCAGGGCCCGATGGGCACCCGCTTCCACATGCCCCGGTAATTCGCCGACCGGGCCGACCGGTCCATGGCCAGCACCTCGCCGGTGATGTTCACGCTGTCCTCGGCCGCGATCTTGAACGTGTCAATGAGCCGCGCCACCTCGCCCCGGCTGTCCTTGATGGGCTTTCCGCCCTCGATGCAGAGGGTCTGCGCCAGCTCCTCCGCGCGCTCCCTGAACCTCGCCACGCAGTGCTCCAGCACCGCCTGGCGCTCGTGGGCCGCCATGCGGGCCATCGGCTCCGCCGCGGCGGTTGCCGACGCGATGGCCCGGTCAATGGCCGCGGCGTCCGCCACGGCCACCCGTGTGGCCACCTCCCCGGTGTACTTGTCAATAACGTCCAAGCCGCTGTTGGCGTGAACCGGACGGTTGGCGAGATAGTAGGGATAGGACTCCTTCAGCACGGCGGGCCTCCTTTCGGCGCGGTCAGGCGGTGATGCGCAGCTTCTCGTACATGCGGTCGTTCTCACGGTAGTCAATGGGGACGGCCACCAGGGCGGGGCGTCCGCAGGTGAACGCGTCCTCCAGCGTGGGGGCCAGGTCGCGGGACCTTTCCACCTTGAACCCGGCGCAGCCGAACGCCTCCGCCAGCTTGAGGAAGTCGGGGTTGCCGAAGGACAGCTCGGTGTGGTGGCCGAACTCGTTCATCTGCTTCCACTCGATCAGGTTGTACCCGTTGTCCACCCAGACCACGACCACAATGTTGGTCTTGTAGCGGACCGCCGTCTCCAGCTCCTGCACGTTCATCATGAACCCGCCGTCGCCGCAGAGCGCCATGATCCGCCTGTCCGGATGAACCAGCTTGGCCGCAATGGCCCCCGGCAGGGAGCCGCCCATGGAGCAGAACCCGTTGGGAATCAGGCAGGTGTTCGGCTCGTCACAGTGGTAGAACTGGGCGACCCACATCTTGTGGGAGCCCACGTCGCTGAGCAGGATGTCGTTCGGCCCGAGGGCGTTCCGGATGTCCCAGAGCGCTTTTTGGGGCCGCACGCACCCCTCTGTGTCATCGTCCTTGTGCTCTTCGAGCAGTTCAATCATGGCGCGCCGCACCGCCTTCGCGTAGGGCAGTTCCCAGTGCTGGGGATTCGCGCGGACCCGCTCGTTCATCATCCAGAGGGTGTGCGCAAGATCCCCGATCACCTCGACCTCAAGCTGGTAGTTCTGGTCCACCACCGCGGGCAGGAAGTCAATGTGGATGATCTTCTTGTCGTTCCACCGGTTCCACCCGCGCGGCGGATACTCCACCAGGTCGTAGCCCACCGTGATGACCAGGTCCGACGCCTCGATCACCGCGTTGGCCAGGCTCTTCGTCTGGAGCCCGATGGTGAAAAGGCACTCCTCCGCGTCGCGGGACACGCAGCCCTTTCCCATGAAGGTGCTGATCACGGGAATCCCCGTCATCTCTGCGAACATGCGCAGCTGCTTGCTGGCCCGGGTGCGGATGGCGCCGTTGCCCGCGAGAATGACCGGGGACTTCGCGCCGCGGATGGTGGCCATGGCCATGTTGACAATCTTGTCGTCCGCCACGGAGCGGCGGAGGTAATTGACCTTGACGGGATTCCTGGTGGCGGGAAGCGCCGCGATGTCGTTGGAAATCTCCACGTGGCAAGCCCCCGGTTTCTCGCGCGTGGCCTGCTTGAACGCCCGCCGCACCACCTCGGGGATGTTGTCGGGATGCACAACCGGCGTCGCCCATTTGGTGATGGGCCGGAACATGGAGACCACGTCAATGAACTGGTGGCTCTCCTTGTGCTGCCGCTGGAGGTCCGCCTGCCCCGTGATCACCACCATGGGGGCGCGGTCGCTGTTGGCGCTGGCCACGCCGGTCACCAGGTTGGTGGCGCCCGGCCCGAGGGTTCCCAGGCACACGCCCGATTCGCCCGTGAGCTTTCCGTAGGTTTCCGCCATGAACGCCGCCGCCTGCTCGTGCCGCGCCATGACAAACTGAATGGGGGACTTCTCCAACGCCATCATGAAATGGGCGTTTTCCTCCCCGGGCAAACCGAAAATGTACTTGACGCCTTCCTGCTCAAGACATTTAACAAAAAGCTCGGCTGCATTCATGATGCTGACTTCTCCCGGGCCTCCTTAGGGGCGTTTTGGGTCGCTCTGGACTCATGCTTCCGCACCGTCGCTTCCTGATTGCCCCCCTTCATCCTGTGGATGGGGCGTTCACATCATTGCGGCCGTGCGCTTCATTTTTCAAGAACATTCCGTTTCATATCGTTATTTCCCGGCCCGTTTCCAGGGGAACGGGCGACCGCAGCCCCTCCAACGTCGCCAGCATCTCCCGAAGGTAGGCGTCGTCGGGCGCGTTCTCCAGCCCTTTTCGGACGTGGTCCAGCGCCCGTTGAAGCGCGGTCACCGTCAGCGAGACGGGCACCCCGCTGCCCGAGGCGTCGTAGAAGGCCCGCATGAGGGAAAGGGCCGCGTCACGGTGCAGGGCGGCCGCAAAGGAGGCCCCGGAAGCGAAACCCGCCTCCGGAAAAGCGGCTTCCGGGGAGGCACCGTGGAGTGCCAGAGCCGTCTCAAACTCCCCCAAGGCAATGGTGGTGTTGGCGTTTGACCGGTGCAGATGACACTTCCCAAGCAGGAAGTGTCCGGCGGCGCTCTCCGGATGCCGCTGAAGAAAGCCCTTCACCGCCGGGAGTGCCGCGTCCGGATTCCGCTCCGCAAGCAGCGCCCAAGCGCTCCGCAGGGCTTCGGTGTCCCTGTCGGCCCCGGTCTGGCGGCCGCATCCCGTCACTCCGGGGACGGCCAGCAGCAGGATCAGGCTAATAGCGCGGCTGCACACGGAAAAACCCTGTTTGGGCGCCGACACGGGCAAACACGGAGATTTCCGGCGGTTTCTTCTCCCGAAGCTGGCCCAGCGCGGCCTCATACTCCGCGAGGGTCGTGGTGGGCTGGTCGCCCACGGCGAGAATGATGACGCCAGGCCGGATGTTGGCCGCCTGCGCCGGGCTTCCCGGGCGCACCCGCCGCACGATCACGCCCTGCACGTCCTCGGCCAGATTCAGCAGAATCCGGACATCGCGGGTGATTTCCCGAACCGCAAGCCCCAGAACGGCGTCGTCGTATTCCCCGGCCTCCTGGGCCGTGGCGGGAAGACGCGAGAGGGTCGCCTCGACCGTGACCGGCTGACCCGCGCGCAGGAGCCCCAGCGAGACGGTGCGGTCCACACCGGTGTCCCGGACAAGCTGGGTGAACGCCAGCACGTCGCGGTCCTGCCGGGCCTCCATGGGCTTGCCGTCAAAGGACTTGATGATGTCCCCCGACTGGATGCCCGCCCGCAGGGCGGGGGAGTCGGGAAGCACGGTGCTCACGATGAGCCCGCCGGTGTCCTCCACTTTCCAGTATTCGGCGAAGTCGGACGTCAGGGGCTGGGTGAACACGCCGAGCCAGGCCTCCTCGCGGGATCCGGGCGACGCGTCCTCCGACGGCGGCGACGCGACATGGCCCTCGAACAGCTCTGTCTGGTACACAAGGGGGTGGCCGCTGCGCGTGTGGAGTTCCCCGCCCTCGGCCCGCCCCAGGTCAAACCCGACCACGCCGACCACCTCGCCCCGGGTGTTCACCACGGGCCCGGTGACATACCCGAACCGGATGTTTCCGTCCAGGGCGTAGGTGGTCCGGGGCTCGTCGAGGATGGCGCTGACGCGGGCGACCAGCACGCCCGGCTCGAGATCAAGCGTCTCCCCGGAGAGCCCGAACACGGCCACGGGCTCGCCAAGAACCAGCGGACTCTTGGAGAAGGACACCGCCGGAAGGTCCAGGGGCGCGTCCGCCTGCACTTTCAGGAAGACGAGGTTGATGTCGTCCGGCTTCTTCAGCACCCGCGCCGGATGCTCCTTGGCGCCCGCCCCCTTGCCGAGACGGACCCGCACCTCCACCGGTTCGGCGTTGCTCTGAACCAGATGGCCGTGCGTGACCACCAGCCCGTCGGCGCGCACCACCAGCCCGAGGCTGCTGCCGTCGCGCCGCCGGGTTTCCCCCGTCCGCGCGTCGGTCACCTCCTGAGTGAACAGCACGGTGCAGAGGGAGGGGGAGAGGCGCTCGTAGGCGCCGTTGATGGTGGACAGGGCGAAATCGTCCTGCGCCCGGGACGGACCCGCGGAAACCGCCGCAAACAGCAGCACCGCTGCCAGGGAACGGAACCGTTCAGCGCTCATTGGAAACGTCCTCCCCGGGCTCGGAGGCCGCCGGGGCCGCCTCCGCCGTCGTGTTCACCAAAACGAAGCGGGTCAGCGCGCCGCGCTGGACGAAAAGCATCACGAGGCGCGCCTTGCCGTCCCGAAGGCGCGCATAGGCCGCGTTGAAGGCCGTCAGTGTCGGGATTTCCTCCCCGTCCACCTGCAGCACAATGTCCCCCTGCTGGAGCCCGGCCACCGCTGCGCGCCCCCCGGGGTCCACCCCGGAAACCAGAATCCCCGTCCGCCGCTGCAGCTGGGCGCGGCGCGCGACCTCGGTGGTCACCTCGGACGCCGTGAACCCCCATTCCTCGAAGGCCTGCTGGCTCCCCCGCAGCGAGGTCTTCTCCTCGGCCACAAGGGAAACCTCCAGAGGCTCGCCGCCCCGAAGCAGGGTGAGCGTCGCGGTCTCGCCCACGGGCAGCGAGGCGATCCGCAGGCGCACGCCGGGCAGGTCCTCCTCGTACCGCGCGTGGACCCTGCGCCCGTTCACCGCCGTCAGAATGTCGCCGGGCTTGATCTCGGCCTCGGCGGCCGGCGAGAGCCGGTCCACGTCGGAGATGATCACGCCCTCCTCGGACGTGACATCGCCCTTGGCCAGCATCTCCTGGAACTCAATGCCCAGCCATCCCCGCCGGACATGGCCGTTTTCGATGATGTCGGCCACAACGTCCTTGACGATGTCCACCGGAATGGCGAAGCCCACGTTCTCCGCGCCGGAAAGGACCCGCGCGTTGACGCCCACCACCTCGCCCCGCAGGTTGACCAGGGGGCCGCCGCTGTTGCCGGGGTTGATCGCCGCGTCCGTCTGGATCCAGTTGTAGTACGGGGCCTCCATGAGGCTCTTGTCAGAGAGGAAGCGGTCCGGCACGCTGACGATCCCCAGCGAGACCGACCGGGCGAGCCCGTGGGGGCTGCCCAGCGCCAGCACCGACTGTCCGGCCTCCAGCCTGTCCGAGCGGCCCATGCGCACGCTGGGCAGGGGGGAGTCCGTCTCCAGCTTGAGCACGGCGATGTCCGTCTCCACGTCCGTTCCCACCACCCGCGCCTGCACCTCGCGGTTGTCGCTCAGCACGCACTGGACCGAGGTGCTCTGCCCCGCCACATGCTCGTTCGTCACCACATACCCGTCGCGGGAGATGATGAACCCGCTCCCCATGACGAGCATCTCCTTGCGACGCCCGGCGTCGAACACCTCCTTCACCGGGCGCACATGCACGATGGCCGGCGCCACCCGGCGCTTCGCCCGCAGCACCGCCGACTGCCCGCCCCGGTCCAGGGTCGCGCATCCCGTCAGCACCGCCAGCCCGCACAGGGCCGCAATCCAGGCCGCGCAGATCCGTCTTTTCATGCAAAACCTCCCGTGCTTCCCCGCCCGCCGCCCATCGGGCGCGCCTGACAGGGAGCCTGTCCTCCAACGAACACGCGCCGCGGACGCTTTATTGCGGGCGCGCCTTTTCCAGACCCGCCAGCACGGACTCCACAAACGCCGGGGTGATCTCGGCGGTGTGGACGATGCTGTAGAAGAAACTGTTCTTCTCGACGAAGGTCCGCAGCGTCGCCAGGGCGGTGCAGATCTCCTCCCGCGACGCGTCCGGGCACCAGTAGCGCAGCCCGCAGCGCCGGATCAGGTCCTCCGCCCACTCCGGGCGGTTCCCCTGGAGCCGCGACATGGCGAATATCCCCAGCCCCACCAGGTCGCCGTGCAGGAAATGCCGCCGCGTGAGGTGCTCCAGGGCATAGGCCACCAGATGCTCCGCGCCCTCCTCGGGCCGGCTGTTGCCGAACTCCGTGCAGAACTTCACCTCCCGCCGGTACAGGTCCACAATGGTGTCAATGCCCTTCGGCGTGACGTTGTAGACCTCCTCCGCGTTGCGGTCCAGCTCTTCGAGGCATTCCTCCGCGAGGGCCGCCACCGCCGCGTCATACTTTTCCCCCGTCCGCTCATGGGCCAGACGCCAGTCAAAGAGCCCCGTGTGGATGCTCGCAATATCGCAGGCCCCCGCGCGGTTCAGCTCCGGCGGCGCCGCCTGCACCAGCCTGTAGTCCACCAGCAGCTCCTCCGGAAAGATGTCCCCGATGTACGTGACGGTCTTGTCCACCCGCACCGCGATCATGTTCGTCAGCGGCGCGTCCACCGAGATGATCGTCGGCACCAGCACCATGCGGCAGCCCCGCTTCCACGCCAGATACTTCGCGAAGTCGCAGCACGACCCGCCCCCCACGCCCACCACCACGTCGCAGGCAGGCAGGTCGCGGTCCGCCGCCTCCAGCGTCGGCAGGTCCATGTCGTCCACAAAATGCACATGGTCCGGCTCCCAGGGCATCTGCGACTGGAGCAGGGCCCACGGGATCTCCATCGAAACCGCCAGCACCCGGCCGGGGAGGCCTTTCAGCTCCTGGGCGGCACCAAACCCCGACGTGATCCCGGGCGACTTGTACATGCGCGGCAACTCCTTCTTTTGAAACCAAACGGCCAAACGAGCCGCGATTTTACCACGACCGGCCAAGGGACCGCCCGCAGGCGCGGGGATGACGGTTGTGGCGCGAAGGAAGAGGGCGCAGCAAGCGGTGCCCCTACGGGCAAATGACTGGAGTATTCGCCCATGCCCCTCGGAGCCCCGGCTTGGTTCGCCGCGGTGGCTTCGTGTACATTGGGGGAAACAGAAGGAAGCCGGCCCCATGAATCTCCTCGTTTGCCCGTTGCTGTGCCTGACGGCGGCCCTTTCCACGGTGCCGGAGCCGGAACATTGGGCGCAGCGCCTCTCCCACAACGACCCGAATCTTGTCGTGGACCTCGGTGTGGGGCTGTGGGCGCTCCCCCTGCCGATGGATTATGACGGGGACGGGGATATGGACCTGATGGTTTCCTGCGCCGACGTCCCCGCGCGGGGTCTG
>JAKPUV010000444.1 GCA_029554925.1 Candidatus Hydrogenedentota bacterium
GGCGGGGCGAAGGGCTCGATGGGGGCGGGGCCGAAGGCCAGCAGGGGCAGGGCGTCCGCGTCCACCACGTTGACCGCCGGGTTGAGTCCCATGCCGTAGCTGAGGAGGGTCTCGGGGGCCAGCGGCGCGCCGGTGCGCAGGAGGAGGCGTCCGGGCACGCCGGGCACGGTCTGCACGGCGAAGAAGACGTCGCGGCCGGGCTCGTCCGCCGAGGCGGACACGGCGAAGCCGCGCAGGATGTTGCCGCCGCCATTAAGGTCACCGGCCACGTTGGAGCAGTCCACCCAGATTTCCGTGCGGGCCTCGTTGGCGAACTGGGCCTTCTCGAAATCCGGCCCGCGCCGGACCGCCGCGCCTTCGCGCACGAGCGGCAGGGCCATGCGGCCCAGGCGCTCGCCGAGGACCCGGTGGCCGTCCCACCCGATGTGGATGCCGTCGCTCATCTGGAGGTCGTTGGCCGCCGTCACGTGGACGCCGGGGAACTCCCGCGCGGCGCGGCGCTGCTGCTCGCGCACCTTGTTCCAGCCCAAAGCCGTCTCGGGCGCCAGCACGACGACGCGGCCGATCTGCACGGTGAACACGGGAAGGTCGGGGTTGCCGGTGTCGCGGCGGACGGACTCGACGAAGGTCTTGAAGCGGTCGAAATAGGTGTCGCAGGCGCCGGGGGCGCTGTCCGACTCGCCCTGGTACCAGAGCATGCCGCGGACCTTTCCGCCCGCCCGTTTCACCTGTGCGGCCATGTTGCCGTAGAGGCTCGCCTCGCCCTTGTCGAGCAGGGCGGGGCTCCACTCGTCGAGCGAGGTGCCGCCGAAGGCGCAGGGGATGAGGCCCACGGGCACCTTGGTCTCGTTGGCGAGGAACTCGGCGAAGAAGACGTCGCAGCCCGCGCCGCCCCAGGGCGTCCCCTCCCGGCTCGCCTTGCGCGCCGCGAGGATGTCCTCCTCCGCCTTGTAGCCGCCGCGGCCCAGCAGCAGCTCGCGCATCACCGGCGCGTCCGACTCGACGATGCGGTGGGTAGGCGCGGCGGCGGGGCGCCACGCGTTGTCCATGCCGAGCATGGCGACGAGCGGGTGCGGCGTCTGCGGCCCGGGCACCGGCGCGGCGCCCTGCATGTTGGACTGTCCGGCGAGGATCCACAGGTCGCCCACGAGCACGCCCTGGAAGGCGGCGCGGAAGGTCTCCTTGCCGTCCATGCCCCGCGCGGCCACCTCGATGCCGTAGGGGCCGCCCGCGGGCAGGTTCTTCAGCAGCAGCCCCGCGCGCCCGCGCTCCGGGTCCTGGGCCACGCGGAGGGTGTCGCGGAGGGGGTCCGCGCCGGGACGGGTGACGGCGTATTCCACGGTCTCGCCCGCGAAAAGTTCGGCGGGCAGCTCGACGACGCAGGCGGCCACGCCGGAGGCGTCGCGCTGGAGGACCTGGTGGTCGGCGGTCAGGCGGACGGCGGCGGTGTCGTCGAGGGGCACCAGCAGGGCGGCAAGGACCAGTGCGACAGCGGTCATGGGGGGTTCCTTTCGGCGGCGCGGGGGCGCGGCCGGGTCAGCGTTTCTTCTTCGCGCGCCAGGCGTCCTCGATGGCCGCCACGAGCGTGTCAATGTCCGGGATGATGGAGATGAACCGGGGCTGCCCGTCGAGGCAGATGGCGGGGATGTTCTTGAGGCCGAGGCGGCACATCATGCCGACGCCGGCGCGGTTCTTGATCTTGTGCTCCTTCACGCGCACGGGGGCCTGGGCGCGCTCGGCGGCGCGCACGGCCGCGTCGAGCATGTACTGGCAGGGGGCGCAGGCGGCGGAGTCGAGGGTGACGCAGTCCACGGTGATGCCGATCTCCTGCGCGTAGTCCGGCAGGACGATGTCGTCGAAGGCGTCCGCGCTGGCCTGCGCGGCCACGCGGGCGATGTCGCGCAGGTAGGGGTCGCGGGCCATGTCGGCGACGACGCGCAGGTTGCGGTCCGGCGTGGCGTAGGGCAGGTCGCATCCCGGCGCGAGGAGGAACCCCGGGCCGTAGCCCTCGTCGAGGCAGCGGATCGCGTCGAGCTTCGCGTCGTCGGGCGTGCCCATGAGCAGCACCGTCGTCAGGCGCATGTTGCCGCCGTAGGACTTGCGGTGGTGGGCCGCGTGCTCGCGCAGCGCCACCAGCGGGATGTTCTCGTCAATGGACACGTTGTCGCACGCCGTCGCGCACATGGCGCCCAGGTTCCGCGTCGCGTCGCCGCACACGAACAGCGAGGAGTAGCCCCCCGCCTCCCGCACGCCCGTGAAGACCCGGTCCAGCGCCGGGGCGATGAACTCCGTGAAATGCTCCGTGGAGACTTGGCTCGTCATGGGGTCCACCACGGCGACAATGGGCACGCCGAGGTCCAGGTAGAACCGCGCGCAGCGCAGCGCGGTGTCCGCGCAGCGGTCCATGGCCGCGCGCACGCCGTCCGGGTCCGTGAGCAGGTCGAGGAACAGCTCGCTGCCGCGCAGGTGGGACAGGAGCGTGAAGGGCCCCGTGATGAGCCCGTAGAGGGCGAGGCCGGCCCCCGCCTTCTCCACCAGCCCCCTCGTGGCCGCCGCGATGACGGGGAAGCGCCCCGCGTCGAAGGACAGCTCCGGCAGGGCGGTGATGTCCGCCAGGGTCTCCAGCGGGTGCGACACCACGGACGGGGGCACGTCCTCCGCCCAGGCCAGGCGGCAGCCCAGGGCCTCCGCCTCCACCTGGAGGTCGAAAACCACCGGCAGGCCGTCCGGGCGGTACAGTTCCGCCGCCATGAGCTGCCCCCGCACAATCGCCTCGGCGGAGCGCAGGTACTCATGGGCGGGCATGCCGATGAGGAACCCGCCGTGGACCCCCACAAAGGGCACCCAGGGCACCCGGGGCGTCGTCTCCCGGCGGAACGCGGCCAGCACCAGCTCTTTTCCCGTCATTGTTCCGTCTCCTGCGGGTTGCGGCGGACACTGGAAAGTGTAGCACGTTCCCCCGGGGCGCGGACACCCGGGCGCGGGGCGGGTTGACACCCTTCCGGCAACCGGTGTATCGTAGCGGCCGCCCTGCGGTTCCCCGCCGCGGGGCGACCCTCCCCCCGTGCCGGGATGGCGAAATTGGCAGACGCAGTGGACTCAAAATCCACCGGTAGCGATACCGTGGGGGTTCGACCCCCCCTCCCGGCACCATTTCCTTTTTTTCACCCCCCCGCGCCCTTTTCCGCTTGACGGGTTTCCCCGGAAGGACTATGATCATTCCGCCGCCGCCGGGGGGGGCTCACGGCGGCAACGGGAGGCCGAAGGCATGAAAATGAGACGGGCGGCGTCCGTGGTGCTCGCGTTCTTTCTGGCGGTGCTTGCCACCCTGGCCTACATGGCGCTCGTGGGCGAGATCACCGGACTCGGCCAGATGCCGGCGCTGTATGTGTTCGGGGGCCTTTCCGCCTCCGGACTGCTTCTGCCGTTGTGGTGCCTGGGGTTTCTGGCGCTGAACGCGCTCCAGGGGCGGCGGCAGCCCCCGCCCCCCCGGAGCCCCCTGAAGCGGGCGGCGCTCGGGACCGTCTCCCTTGTGCTGATGGCGGCAGGCGCGCTGTCCGCGCTGTTGATTCATCATGGGGGCGTGTGCATGACGCAGCGGGCGGAGGCCGCGCGCGCGAATTTTTCCTGCGGGCAGGTGAGGTTGTTGGAGACCGTCTGCGCCCGGCTGCTGGCGGACTCGGGGCAGGGCACCATGGAAAGTTTGCTCACCCCGCCCGCCGCCGGGGAGGGGAATCCCGCCGCGCCCCTGGACTGGAACACGGCCCTCCCCGAACTGCTGCGGAAGGGGAACGCCGCCGACCTGCCGCTGGACCCGCAGGTGCTGGCGCGGCTTGCCCCCGGGTATCCCGAGGCCTTCGTGGACGCCAAGCGATGGTGGCGGCCCCTGTTCTCTCCCCCCCTGCCGCCGGACGCGTTGCTGGACGCCTGGGAGCGCCCCTTCCAGTTCGCCCCGCCCGACCAGCCCGAGGGCGCGGTGACCGTCACCTCCCCCGGCCCCGACGGCGTGCTGTCCAAAGACGACATCGGCAGGGACTTCCTCCCCGTGATGGACCAGGATATCGTGGCCCACACGTTCTACGACGCCGCCCCCATCAACCGCACCCCCTTCGGACGCCTCTACACCCTCCTCACCGGGGGTAAATGGACGTCGAAAAACGAGAACATCCTGCACAACGAGTAGCGTCCCCCTCTTTCGCACGTTCCTTGACAGGCTCCGGGAAGTGCATTATGATTTCAGAGAGGGCATGCTATTGTCTTGTCTCTAGTCGAGGTGTTCGGACGGCGGTCTCTCCCCGTTTGCCCTTTCGCGCTGCTTTGTCCCGCGCCGCGTCCGGCTCCTCACAGCAGAAAAAAGGCGGATGCCATGAAGAAGCGTGCCGGATTGTGGATCTTGGGGTGCGTCATGGCGGCGACGGGGGTGGCGGGGACCGAATCGGCCCCGTCGGCGGCGTCGTCGCCGCAGGCGCAGGCGGCGGTGGCCGCGTTCATGCAGGGGCCGTCGGTGTTCATCGAGAACGCCGGGCAGTGGGGCGCGCCGGAGATCCGCTTTGCGCTGGACGGCCAGGGGGCGAACGTGGGCCTGACGGACCGGGGGCCGAAGTTCCAGTTGTTCCGCGAACTGCCGCGCCCGGCGGAGGCGGCGGAGGAGGCGGACCGGGCCGACCCGGCGCGCGCCGGGGACCGCGCGCCCGCGCCGCGGGAGATGCACGCCTTCGGCCTGCTGTTTGACGGGGCGGCGGCGGTGTCCCCGGAGGGCCGCGGCCTCTCAGAGCGCACCTACAACTACAACGTGGGGCCCGTGGAGCAGCACCGTTCCGGCGTGCGGTCCTTCGAGTCGGTCTGGTATTCCTCGGTGTGGCCCGGGGTGGACCTGGAGGTGACGGGCCGCCGCACGGGGGTCAAGTACACCTTCCACGTGGCCCCCGGCGCCGACTGGCGGTCCGTCACGCTGCGCTACGACGGGATCCAGGGCCTGTCCCTGCGCGCCGACGGCGGCCTCGAAATCCGCGTGAAGGAGGGCTGGGAGCCCCTCGTGGACGCCGCCCCCCTCGTCTACCAGGAGGTTGACGGCGAAAAGCGCCCCGTGGCGGGCGCCTTCCGCCTGGTGGACGACCACGCCTACGGCTTCGACGTCACCGGCGCGTACGACCCCGCGCGCCCGCTGGTGATTGACCCCGACATTGCCTGGGGCGTCGGCCCCGGCGGGGACAGCCCCCCGCGCGCGGCGTGGGGTCAGGCGGCGGGCATGGCCTTTGGCGGGCCCACGGACGGGCGTTGACGGAAGGCGTCCGCGGGGGCCGCGCCCCTGCCGAATTTCTGAACGGCCGGCACTGTGGGCGGACAGCCCCCGGACGCGGCGGGCTTCCCGCCCCGCACGACGAAACCCGGCGTCCGCGCGGGGGGTCAAACAACACGGCCGGGGGCGTGGTGTGCCCGCGCGCCGCGAAAGGAGCCCCCATGAAAACACGCCTCTTCCTCCCCTGCTGCCTGACCGCCGCAGCGTGCCTGCTGGCCGTTTCCTGCCAGACCGCCCCGAAACCCGCCGACCCCGTGAAGCCGAAGGAGGTGGAGATCTCCGCCACGGCGCAGGCGGACAACGCGAAGCTGGCCGCCGCGCCGCAGGAGGCGGCCCCGCCCGCCTTGCCCGCGGACCACTGGCTGGCCGGAACCAGCGACGTGCCGGACATGGTGCCCGCGACCATCGCGCCCGACGCCCCCCGCGTGCTCCTGCGCGAGCACGGCCCCGCGTACCTGGAGCAGATCGGGACCGAGCGCGTGTTGCACCTGGAGGGGTCGCATTACGACATGGGCTTCCAGCACGGCGCGCTGATGAAGGACGAGATCGTGCAGGCCGCCGCGCGGATCATGGCCATCGGCAACATCTCGTGGAAGGGCAACTTCGCGGAAAGCCTGGACGAGGCGTGGAACCGCACGAGCGCGCACCTTCCGGAAAAGTACAAGGAGGAGCTGAGGGGGATGGCCGACGCGACGGGCCTGCCGCTGGCGGACGTGCAGCGCTTCACCATCTTCCCCGAGCTGTTCCACTGCAGCGGCTTCGCCCTGTGGGGCAAGGCCACGGCGGACGGCGAGCTGCTCCACGGCCGCGTGCTGGACTACATGCGCTCCGCCGGGCTGGACAAGTGGGCGCTGGTCATCATCCAGAAGCCCCAGGGCGCCAACGCCTTCGTCAATGTCGCCTACTCCGGACTCGTCGGCAGCGTCACGGGCATGAACGACCAGCAGGTCGGCGTGGGCGAGATGGGCGGCGGCGGCGCGGGCAAGTGGGACGGCATGCCCATGACCTTCCTCGTGCGCGAGTGCCTGGAGTCGGGGAACACGCTGGACGACGTGGTGCGCATCATGCGCGACACGCCGCGCACCTGCGAGTACTACTACGTCATCAGCGACGCGAAGGCGGAGAACGGGCGAGGCATGGCCTACGGCGTGGCGGCCTTCCCCGAGCAGATCAAGTTCATCGGCCCCAACGAGTTCGACGAGCGCCTGCCCCACCCCTATGAGGACGCCGTGCTGCTGTCGGCGGGCGGCCGCTACGAGTGCCTCGCGGCGCGCGCGGGCAAGATGTACGGCAAGTTCACCCCGCAGACGGCGCTGGACCTGATGGCCCGCGGCGTGTCCATGACCAGCAACATGCACAACGCGCTGTACAAGCCGAAGACCATGGAAATCTGGGTGGCCAACTCCACCGTGCGCCACCCCGCCTGCAACCTGCCCTACCGCCACTACGACATCCGCGCCCTCATGGCCTCCAAGCCCGGGAAATAGGCGGGAATACCCGGCGGGGGTCTGCGCGTTGCCCTTGGAGCCTGGGAGCGGGCGCGTAAACCCTTCGGGGCGCGCGCGCGTTCCCGGTATGGGACCATCAGGCATGGCCAAGAACCGGACATATCTCCTCCTGGCCGCAGCGGTGGCCGCGGGGCTGGCGCTTTCGGGCGTTTCGGCGTCGGCGTGCGCCTGTCCGGCCGTTGCCGTGTGCTGCGGCCCGTCCTGCCAGGACGCCGCGCACGGGCGCAAGGCGGCGAAAGAGGAGCCCTGCTGCTGCGGGGAAGAGAATGCCTGCGCCGTCCCCGGAGCGCCCGGGGGCGTGTCGGAGGATCGGGACGCGCCGCACGAGAACCCGTGTTCCTGCCGCATGGCGCGCCGCGAGCCGGTGTTCCGCAAGACGGGCCCCTCCCCGGATTCCGACGGCCTTTCAGCGCCCCTTTTCCGGACGGACTCCCGCTTGCCCGCCCTTTTCGCGGCGGCTTCCCGCGCCTGCGCGCGCGGCGGCGCCGTCCAGCGCGGCCTTCACGCGCGGCTTTGCGTCTGGACCTGCTGAGGGGGCGGCGCCCGCGCCGCAAGCGGTACGAACCATTCTGTTTGACGCAAAGAATCCTGAAACAAGAAGGACCTGTTGAAATGAAGAAAAACACCCACCCGTTTCTGTGCCTCCTGACCGTGTTCGCGGTGGCCGCGATGACCCTCACGGCCCTGCCCGCCGCGGCGGAGGAGAAGGCCTGCGCCAAGGTGGCCGCGTGCGCGTGTCCGTCCGACTGCGCCTGCATGAAGGACGGCAAGTGCTCCTGCGGCGACACCTGCAAGTGCGCGTGCTGCGACAAGGCCAAGAGCGGATCCTGCCCCAAGGCCGACGACGCCAAGAAGGGCTGCTGCCCCAAGGCCGGCAAGTCCTGCCCCGCCAAGTAACGCGGCGGCCCGCTGACGACTGAATACGGGCCTATTGCCCTTTCCGGGGCGGCGGTTGCATTGGGCGACCGCCGCCCTCTCCCATTGTGGGGCCGCCGACGGGCACACCGGGCCCTGATCGCCGGACAAGATGGGCGCGGGCCGGAGCCGTGGCGGACAAGCGATTGCTTCGCTTCGCTGCTAATGAAGTAAGTTCGGAGGGTGCCCGCAATGTAGACGCGGCATCTTGCCGCGTTCTTGGGGCTTTGGTTGACCCGAAGAACGCGGCAAGATGCCGCGTCTACGATTTTGGCCACTCCGTGCGCATCCCTTCATGGACAGAATTCCCGCCCACGGCGGTTAGGGGCTCGCAATGACGCGGAAATGCACGTCATTGCGAGCGAAGCGAAGCAATCGCTTGTCAGAACCGCCCCCATTCTGTCGCATTCCGCGGGTGAGCGGGGGTGTTCGGCGATTCGGAGCCGGGCTTGCCTGTGCGTGGCCCCGGACTGGGAACGGGGGGCGGAAAAATGGTAGAATAACGGGACTTTCCTGTTTTTCCGCCGGTCATTTCACCAAAAGGAGACGAGTGTATGGCGACCTACAAGATTGCCCTGATGGGCGGCGACGGCACGGGGCCGGAGGTGCTTGCGGAGGGCGTGAAGGTGATGAACGCGGCCGCGCAGCGGTTCGGTTTCAAGACGGAGACGGCGGATTTCGACTACGGCGGCGAGCGCTACATGCGCACCGGCGAGGTGCTTCCTCCGAACGCGGCGGACGAGCTGCGGAAGTTCGACGCGATCTACCTCGGCGCGATCGGGCACCCGGACGTGAAGCCGGGGATCCTGGAGAAGGGCATCCTGCTGAAGCTGCGCTTCGAGCTGGACCAGTACATCAACCTGCGCCCCGTGAAGCTGCTGCCGGGCGTCGAGACGCCGCTCAAGGACAAGGGCCCGGAGCACATTGACTTCGTGGTGGTGCGCGAGAACACGCAGGACATCTACACGGGCATGGGCGGCCTCATGCACGAGGGCACGCCGAACGAGGTGGCCACGCAGACGGCGGTCTACACGCGCTTCGGCGTGGACCGCGCCCTGCGCTACGCCTTCGAGTGCGCCCGCAAGCGCAACAAGAACAAGACGCTGACGCTGTGCGGAAAGACGAACGTGCTGACGTACGTCTACGGCCTGTGGGAGCGCGCCTTCCACGAGATGGGCGAAAAGGAGTTCCCGGACATCAAGCGCGAGTACGCGCATGTGGACGCGACGACCATGTGGTTCGTGAAGAACCCCGAGTGGTTCGACGTCCTCGTGACGGGCAACCTGTTCGGCGACATCATCACCGACCTGGGCGCCATGATCCAGGGCGGCATGGGCATCGCGGCGGGCGGCAACATCAACCCCGAGGGCGTGTCCATGTTCGAGCCCATCGGCGGCAGCGCGCCCAAGTACACGGGCATGAACGTCATCAATCCGATGGCCGCCATCCTCGCGGGCCAGATGATGCTCGACCACCTCGGCGAGACCGAGGCGGCCGCCGCCATCGAGAAGGGCGTCGTGGACCTCCTGACCTCCGGCAGGCTCAAGGGCCTCTCGGTGAAAGAGATCAAGGAGTCCGGCCTCTCCACCAGCAAGATCGGCGACATCGTCGCGGAGAACGTGGCCAAGGGCTGACCCCCCCTCGGCGGGACAAGATTGCGGCCGCCCCGGCCCGGTTCCGGGGCGGCCGCTCCTTTTTAGGCGGGTGCGGGCGAAATTTCCGGCGGACCGCGGGGGTTTCTGTTTACAGAAAACGGCGCGGGCGGGTCCTGTGCAGGGGGCTAAGCGCTTGATGGAAAAGTTGTTGGGAAAACCCCCTTTTCCCGGGCGAAACTATTGACATCTGCGCGGTTTTCGCTTAGAATAGACACCAACGGGAAGTTTGACGGCGCGGCAGTATTCATCATTCCGCGCGCCTTCAGACCCCGCCGGACAACGGGCTGTTGCGCGGCGGGTGCCCGGTGATCATTTGAGTCATTATACGTTTACGGGCTGTGGCGCACGGCGCCATACGGGTTGGGCTCATCATGGATGACCGCGGGGACAAATTGACTGCGGGGGCGACCAGGACGGTTGAGAAACCGCCCAAACTCAGCCATGGCGCAAAGGTTAAACGGGGACAGCTGACGGCGGTGCAGCAGGGCCGCTACGGCACCGGTCCGGCGCCCTACGGCTACCGCCGCGGCCCCGACGACACCAAGCCGCTGGTCATTGACGACCGCGAGGCCGAGGTGGTGCGGACCATCTTCCGCGAGTACATCACGACCAAGAGCACGGGCAAGGTGGTGAACTACCTGCACTCGCGGAACATCCAGACGCGCAAGGGCAACAAGTGGTCGCGCCAGGCCATCGCCATCATCCTCTCCAACCGCACCTACCGCGGCCGCGTGAGCTACGGCGAGGTGGAGACCGAGGGGCTCCACGAGCCCATCATCGAGCCGGCGCTCTTCTACAAGGCCAACGCCATCAAGGAGCGCAAGCGCCGCAACCGCCAGCACGCCCAGGAGGCGATGGCGGAGGACTGACCGGCCCCGGCCCCGTGCCCCGCGCGCATTTCCCCAAGGAGGCCCCCCCATGCTACTTGACCGCGAGAAGACCGCCCTGGCGGTGATAGACATCCAGCAGGTGCTGCTGCCGAAGTCGGAGGAGGTGACCGCCGCCTACCTGCGCGCGGCGATCCGCATGATCCGCGCCGCGACGGTGCTGGGGCTGCCGCTGCTCGTGACGGAGCAGAACCCCGGCCGCCTCGGCGGCACCCACCCGGAGGTGCTCCCCGAGCTGGGCGACGCGCCGCGCATCCCCAAGATCGAATTCGGCTGCCTCGCCAACCCGGACTTCCTCGCCGCGCTGGAGGCGTCCGGCCGGACGCAGCTCCTGATCATCGGCATGGAGGCCCACGTCTGCGTGAACCAGACGGCGCTGGAGGCGCTGGAGCGGGGGTTCGAGGTGTTCGTGGCGGAGGACGCCGTGGTGTCGTCCACGCCGGAGGCCCGGGCCGCGGGCCTGCGCCGCATGGAGCGCGCGGGCGCTTCGCTGCTCACGGTGGACATGGCGGTCTTCGAACTGCTCCGCCGCGCGGGCACACCGGAGTTCAAGGCCATGCTGCCCATGCTCAAGGGGGACTGAGGCCCGTCACGCCGGATAGCCGGCCTCCTTCAGGATGCCGCGCAGGAGGGGCACGGTGGCGCGGATCTCCTCCACCATGCCGTCGTTGCCGCCCTTGGGCTTGTACTCGATGTGGATGGAGACGGGGCCGCTGAAGCCGCCCAGGGTCCGCAGGATGCGGAACATCTCGGCGTTCTTGACGACGCCCTGCCCCAGGCGCACCCATTCGGGCTCGGCGCCCTTCCACACAAAGTCCTTCGCGGAGGACATCTTCACGAACGGGGCCATGAGCCGCGTGTTCACCTGCCACACGCCGAAGGCGCCCTCGGCGGCGGCGTGGGCCGTGTCGTAGTTCGACCCGAAGCGCGGGCTGTTGACGGCGGCGCAGGCCTCGTGGAGGTCCCACAGCGGGCCGCCGAAATTGTTCCACCCCGAATGGTTGTGGTAGCCCAGCGTGAGGCCGGCCTTCTCCGCCTCCCTTGTCAGGGCCGCGAGGTCCTCCGTGAACTTCACCGCCTGCGGCGCGATGGGGCCGTCCTCGTCGTAGCGGCGGACGCCGACGCGCACGAAGGGGATGCCGAGGGCGGCGGCGCGCGCGAACACGCCGGACACGTTGGGCCCCTCCAGGTCGTAGTAGTTCGTG
Organism: Candidatus Hydrogenedentota bacterium; assembly: GCA_029554925.1. Taxonomy (GTDB): domain Bacteria; phylum Hydrogenedentota; class Hydrogenedentia; order Hydrogenedentales; family CAITNO01; genus JAAYBR01. The sequence continues at coordinate 11,470 of JAKPUV010000444.1, forward strand.
GTGATCATGGGCACAGCCAGCCCCTCGGCGCGGATCGCCTCCACGGCGGCGGGCAGGTCGCGGTCCACGTTCTCCGGCAGCACATGGCCGCCGGGGCGCACGGTGAGGTCCACGCCGTCCAGCCCGATCTCGCGGCACGTGCGCGCGAGGGTCTTGTAGTCCATGAACTGGAGGTACTTCGAGAAGATGACCACCTGCGGCGTCGCGGGCGTGTCCTGAGCCGCCGCCATGCGGCCGGCCAGCACGCCCGCAACGGTCGCGGCGGCGCCGCGCGCGAGAAACGCTCTGCGGTTCATCGGGCTCATTCCTGCACTCCTTCTTCGGCTTTCTCGGTTTCGCCGTCCGGCGCGCTCTCCGCCGGGGCGGCTTTGCGGCGCGGGGCGGCCTTGCGTTTTGCGGGGGCCTTCTTGGGCGGGTCCGGGGCGGCTTCCTCTTCCGGGGTGGCGGACGCATCCGCATCGGTGACGTCTTCCGCGCCGGGCGCCGGGACCGCCTCGGGGAGTTCTTCTTCCGTCGCCTGTTCGGGCTCCGGTTCAGGCTCCGGTTCGGGCGCGGGTTCCTCCGGCGGGAGGTCGGCGAAGGCCGGGCGCGGCGTGATGGGGTGCGCGGCGATCCACTCGGCGACGGGGCCGAAGACCTCGGCGGCGGCGTTCACGCCGAAGGCGAGGTCGCAGTGGCTGTAGTCAATGGCGCACCCGGCGTCGCGGCCGCAGAGCAGCAGCTTCTTGTCCTCCATCTCAATGCGGTCAAAGAGGGCGCGCCCCTCCGCGCTGTTGATGAAGGGGTCGAGGCGGGCGAAGACCGCCATCAGCGGCGTGTTCAGGTGCGGCAGGCGCTCCGAGAACCGCAGCCTGCCCCTGTACATCACCACCTCGCCCGCGTCGGCCCACCCGAAGATCTGGCGGTGGACACCGCGCGAGGGGTCGTCGAGCATGGTGTAGAAGTCCCGGAGGTTCATGTCCCCGGGGAGGTTGGCCGCGTTGACCGGGAGGAACTGGACAAACCGGGAGAACCGGCGGGCGAGGGGGAGGCCCAGCCGGAGCAGCTCGCCGGCGGTCCACGGCGCGATTTCCACGAGCCGCTTGAGCGGCGGCGGCACCAGATCGTTCGCCCTGGCGAAGTCCACCGGGGACCCCATGGTGACCGCCGAGGCGAGGCGCCTGCCGCCGGTGTGCAGGTCGTAGGCGTAGAGCAGGAACCCGCCGAGGGAGTGGCCGACATAGTGGACCCTGTCCCACCCCGTCACGCGGCAGATGTGCTCCAGCACCGCAGGGATGTCGTAGGCGGCGTAGTCGTCCACCGTGGCGTCGTGGACAGACCTGCCCGGCGCGGGCTGGGCGGTGTGCGTCGTGCGCAGGTCCACGGTCCAGCAGTCGTAGCCGCGCGCCTTCAGGAACTCGACAAGGTTGCCGTTGACGCCCGCGGGGTTGAGAAAATTGTTCTGGTTCGCGTTGAGTCCGTGGACGAAGAGGACGGGCTCGCCGCGGCTGCCGGGCTTCCGGAACCGGCACACGCGCAGCTTCCAGAGGTCCGGCGTGGTGACGTGGCAGATTTCGTTTGAGCGGACGATCTCCGGGCACGCGCCCGCGAGGAGGACGGAGTAGGCCGCGCCCGCCAGCAGCAGCAGGAGCGCGGCGGCCAGCAGCCAAGCAAACGCCGAAATGATCATGACGTCTCTCCCTTCTCCGCGGCGCCGACCGGGGACGCGCCGCCGACACCCGTCTGTTGTAGCCATTCCCAGACCTGCCGCGCAAGTTTCTCGTTGAACCCGGGCACGGCGGCGAGCTGTTCGGGCGAGGCGGCGCGCACGCCGGAGAGGGAGCCGAGCGCGGCGAGCAGCGCGCGCATCCGCTTCGGCCCGACGCCGGGGACCCGCAGGAGCTCGCCCGCGAGGGCCTCCTTCTTCCGCCGCGCGCGGTGGTGGGTGATGGCAATGCGGTGGGCCTCGTCGCGCAGGCGGGCCAGGGTGCGCACCACGGGGCCGCTCTGCGGCGGCACGACGGGGTTCGCCCGGTTGGGCAGGAAGAAGCGCTCGGGCGACCGCGCGCCGTCCTCCGGGCGCGACTTGGCGATGGAGGCGCAGGGCAGGCCGTGCAGGCCGAGATCGTCGAGGACCGCCCTGGCCACGGCGAGCTGGCCGCGCCCGCCGTCAATGAGCACGAGGTCCGGCAGGTCGTCCTCCGCGAGGGCGCGCGTGTAGCGCCGCGTGAGCACCTCGCGCAGGGCGCCGAAGTCGTCCTGCCCCGCCACGGTGCGCACGATGAAGCGCCTGCGGCGCGCCGGCGCGGGCGCGGCGTCCTCGAACACCGCCATGGACCCCACGGTCTTGTCACCCTGGTGGGTGGAGATGTCGAAGCACTCGATGCGGCGCGGGGCGCGCGGGAGGCGGAGCGTGTCGCGGATCAGCTCCAGCGTGTCGCGCGCGGCGCTCTCGGCCAGGCGCTTCTCCTCGAAGCTCTGGCGCGCGTTGCGCGACGCGAGGTCCACCAGCGCCGCCTTGTCACCGCGCTGGGGCCGCAGCACGCGCACGGCGCCGCCGCGGCGCTCCGCCAGCAGCTCCGCCAGCGCGCCCGCCCCCTCCAGCGCCAGCGGCACCAGCACCTCCCGGGGGATCACCGGCGCGGCCGCGTAGTACTGCCAGAGCAGGGATTCGAGCAGGCCGTCCAGCGGCAGGTCGTGCCGCTCGAAGGACCACGCCTTCCCGCCGAGCAGGCGGCCCCCGCGGTAGAACAGGGCGTAGACCTCGGCGAAGCGGTCGCGGGTGTGCACGCCGAAGACGTCGCGGTCGCCGTCGCCGCCGACGGCGCGCTGCTTCTCCAGCGTCCCGCGCAGGCCCGCGAGGCGGTCACGGAGGGCGGCGGCCTCCTCGAAGCGCAGCGCCGCCGCGAGGCGGCGGATGTCGGCCAGCAGCCGGCGCTCCAGCTCGTCGCCGCGGCCCTCCAGCGCGAGGACGGCCTGCGCGGCCAGCTCCGCGTAGGCCTCCGGCGAGATGAGGCCCGTGCACGGGGCGGCGCAGCGCCCCATGTCGTGGTAGATGCACGGCCGCGACCGGTTTTCCAGCACATGGTCCGAGCAGGTGCGCAGGGGGAAGACGCGCCCCAGCTGGCGCAGCATCTGCCGCGCCGCCTTGGAGTCGTGGTAGGGGCCGAAATACCGCGCGCCGTCCCGGCGCACCCTGCGCACCACGGTGATCCGCGGGAACCGCTCGCGCGGGTCCAGCCGCAGGCTCAGGAAGGTCTTGTCGTCCTTCAGCCGCACGTTGTACTTCGGCTTGTGCGCCTTGACCAGGCTGTCCTCCAGCAGCAGCGCCTCCTTCTCCGACGCCGTCACCATGAACTCCACCGCCGCAAGGCGGCGCAGCAGGAAGCGCACCGTCGGCCGCCCGTCCGTCTCGTTGAAATAGCCGCGCAGGCGCGCGCGCAGGCTCTTCGCCTTGCCGACGTAGATCACGCGGCCCGCCGCGTCCTTCATCAGGTAGCAGCCCGGCTGCGCGGGCAC
>JAKPUV010000445.1 GCA_029554925.1 Candidatus Hydrogenedentota bacterium
CGCTCTTCTTCTTCCACCCGGCGACCTGGTGGGCGGCGGCGCGGTGGGAGGAGGAGGCGGAGCTGGCCTGCGACCGCGCGCTGGTGAGCACGCCGGGCGAGGCGGACGCCTACGCGGGGACGCTGTACGAGGTGCTCGCGCGGATGCGCGGGCGGCGCGACCGCGCCTTCGCCGGGACCCTCTGCGCCACGCGCACGCAGATCGGGAAACGCATCGCGGCCCTGCTGGCAAACCCCCTGCGGTGTCCCGCGCGGCCCGGCATGTGGGCGGTGGCCGGCCTGCTGCTCCTCGCGGCCGTCGCGCTGGGGACCGGCGGAACCTTTGGCGGGCAGGTGTCCGCCGACACACCGGCGAAGACCGAAGAGGCGGCGTTGCAGCAGGCGCTTGACCGCCGGGTTACCCTGCGTTACGACAACGAGCATCTGGCGGACGTGCTGAAGCGCGAATCAAAGAAACACGGCGTGAATTTCGCCCTGGACTGGCGGGTGATCGCGCCGCCCCCGCATCCGACCAGGCCCGCCGTGATGGGGGACACCGCTGCATACGCGACAAACGGCATGGTGGCCGCCGTGGACTGCAAGGATATTTCCCTGCGGGAGGCCCTGACCAGGGAGGTTCTCGCCCCCCTCGGTCTTTCCTATGAGATTGTGGAGGGGGTGGTGTGGGTGAGCACGCCGGAGCAGCTGAGGCGGGACACCGCCGACGGATCAGCCCGGGCTGTCGTGCCCGCACCCGGGGCGGTTCCGGAATGGGACAAGGTCCTCAACTCGCCGGTCTCGGTTGAGTTTGAGGTCATTCACGTCCAGCAGGTGGTGGAGTTCCTCGCGGGCAGTCTCGACATTCCCCTTGTGCTTGACAGCCAGGCGGTTCCGCCCTTCTCCGAGGGCGAGATTCCCCCGGCCGGGACCTGGCTGCCCAGGGTCCTTCTTGGCAACGTGCCGGCGCGGACGGCGCTTTCCTGCATGCTGCGCCCGCTGAACCTCGTGTGCGTCCCGAAGGACGGGCACCTGCTGGTGACGGCGCGCGGGACGCAGGCTCCGGCGGGAAAGGGGACGGTTCCGGCGCTGGTGCGCGTCCGCACGCTTGACAGCGGGGTGAAGCGCGCCCTGATCCGCGACACGGACGGCGGGCTGCACTGGTACAACGAGGGCGCGCGCGTGGGGGACTTCACGGTCACGGAAATCAACGCCGTCAAGAAGACGGCGCGGCTCGTTGCGGACGATGGAAGGTGGGTTCACATGGTCGCGGAGACCAGGGACGGCGCCCCCGAGCCGGCCTGGACGGGCCCCTATGTGGCGTTCCGCTGGGAGGCCCGGGACGGCGGCGGCGAGGAGGTGCCGTGGGCGAAGGGCCACGGGGAGGGCAGTCTGCGGCTGGAGCCGGAGGTGCTGCTTACGGAGTTTGACGTGCTGCGCGCGGCCATCAGGCCGTCGGAGGACGGGCGCTCCCAGGACGTGCTGTTCACGCTGCGGCCTGAATCGGCCACGTCCTTCGGCGCGGCCACCGAAGCGGGCGTGGGACGGCGGCTCGCCATCGCGTTCGACGGGGAGGTCGTGTGCGCGCCCGAGGTGCGCAGCCGGATCACGGAGGGCGTGATGATCCCGGGGTTGTCGTGGTCCGAGGCGCAGGGCGTCGTGGAGTCCGTGGAGATGGCCCCGAAACCGGGGGAGGAGGCCGCGGCGGCCGCGCAGGCCGGGGAGGAGAAGGGCCCGCAGTATGCCGTGGAGGCCCGGTTCCTCCGCCTGCCGAAGACGGGGCTGAAGCAGGTGCTGTCGGCGCCGCAGTGGGTGAACGAGGTGTTTGTCGAGACCCGGTCCCCGGAGGACACGCGCGTGTACCGCGTGGCGGATGCGGAGCGGGCGTACAAGGCTCTGGAGGGTGTCGAGGGGGCGACGCTTGTCTCGGCGCCCCGTTGCACGTTCGTCCCGGGAAAGAAGCCGCCCAAGTTCCTTTGGAGGACAAGGTCGAAACCCATGCCGGGACCTGGCGAGGCCCCGCCCTTGCAGTTGGACAAACTGTGCCCCTCTTTTGAGCGATTCTGCGGGGAGACGCCCCCGTGCGTCATCCTCGGAGACCTGACAACGGAATACTTTGCCGCGAAAGGAGCGTCAGAGCCGCGTTCCTATCATGAGGGGGTAATTGTCGCCCTCGGCGCCGTTGTGCCAGAGCCGTCCGCCCCCATGGAGGTCACGCTCTACCTGAACGACCTCCGGCTCCGCCACGCAAAGCGCGGGATGGCCTTCTGGAAACCCAGAACGCCTCCCGAGGTGCTGGACCGTCCCGTGACCCTGCGGATGCCCCTCGCGCCGGGGGACGCCATGGCCGTGGTCAGTGACACGGAGGAACCCGAAACAGCCCAGCTCGTCCTGCTAACCCTGTCCCGGGCGGAGTAGCGGCGGTCCCCCGTCACTGCGGCGGGCGGGCGGATCCCTCCATCGTGAGCGTGGTCTCCAGCCGCACCTCGCCGCGGGGACCGTCGGCGCGGACGATAAGCACGTCGCGCGGGGCGCCGGAGAGGTTTTCCAGGGTGAAGCCGCCGCCCGGAGCCGGGGTCACGCGGACGCTGTCCACGCCGAAGCCCAGGCCGCGCGCGGGGTCGAGGTACACGTCGCCGTAGTGGTCGCGGATGCGGTTCCGGGCCTCGGCGGCGGCGCCGTTGCCCCAGTCATAGATGGTGAACTCGCCGATGCCCTCGCCGTCGTCGCCCGCCGCGCCGCCGTGGCCATAGTTCTCCATGGTGAATCCGTGGTCCTCCGGGCCGAAGAAGGGCCACACCTTCTCCCACAGCCGTTTGGCCCGGGGGTTTTCCGGGCAGTACATCATGACAAAGGAGGACTTGAGCGCGGCGACGCCCCGCTCGAAGAGCTCCGCCTCGCCCGTGGCG
>JAKPUV010000449.1 GCA_029554925.1 Candidatus Hydrogenedentota bacterium
TTCCCGCGGATGCGGAGCTTGCCGCCGATCTCCACGTTCTGGAGTTCGGCAACCGCCATGCCGCCCATGCTGGCCAGAAGGGCCACGATAACCAAAGCTTTAAGCGTACGCATTGTACGTTTCTCTCCTAATGTATGTTCATTTCACAGGGCCTGCCCGCGCACGCGGGCCGGCATCTCGACTTGTATCGACAACATCACGATGCTTGACCGGTCCACCGAGGTAATGCCTCACGGCGTGGTGCTTCATCCCTCCTTTCGCCTCGGGAGTGTGGACGGTCGTGATGGTGCGCTCACAACACAATTCAACTGGTTTAACGGAAATAGGAACCCCCTGCACCCGTTGGTCAGAAGGGCGTCTCTTTCCGCTACGTCCCGTATTCTAGCACTCTTGCCGCCCCATGTCAAGCATTTTCTGGTGGTCTCTCAGGAAAAAGAAGGGCGCGGACACCATATGTGGTGGGTGGCGGCCCGCGCCCCCGCCGACCTTCCCCCGGTTTGGGTTCTGACCCTGAAGACAAGGCTGCCGGGACGCCGGCGCTACGGGACGGCACTGTCGCCCCTTTTCGTAGCGCCGCCGGCCCGGCGGCCTGATCTTCGGGGGCGCGCCGCATCCCGGCCGCCGGGGAGTTGCACCCCGGCCCCGGTTGTCCCTATTGTATGGGGAAACCTTCACGCAACCGAGGACAGAACCATGACAGTTCCGCGCAGTTTCGGGGTGTTTTTCGCGGCGGCCGCGCTGGCGCTGGCCGGGTGTTCGGGCGGGGATCCGGCTGCGCCCGCCGCCCCCGCGCAGGCGGCCCCGGCGGCCAAGGCCGCAAAAGCGGGCCCCTACCGGATCGCCCTGGTGATGAAATCCCTGGCGAACGAGTTCTTCCTGACCATGGAGAACGGCGCCCGGGCGCACCAGCAGGCGCACGCCTCGGAGTACGCCCTGCTGGCCAACGGGATCAAGGACGAGCAGGATGTGGCCCGCCAGATTGACCTGGTGGAGCAGATGGTGGCGCAGGGGGTGGACGCCCTGGTGATCGCCCCGGCGGACTCCAAGGCCCTGGTGGGGGCGTGCAAGCGCGCGCTGGACGCGGGGGTGGTGGTGATCAACATAGACAACAAGTTTGACGCGGGGGTGCTGGAGGAGCGGGGCATCACCATACCCTTCGTGGGGCCGGACAACCGCAAGGGCGCGAAGCTGGCGGCGGACCATCTGGCCGCCGCGCTGCCCCCGGGCGCGCCGGTGGCCGTGCTGGAGGGCATCCCGAGCGCGTTCAACGGCATCCAGCGCAAGCTGGGCTTTGACGACAGCATCCAGGAAAAGGGGCTGACCCTGGTGACGTCGCAGTCGGCGAGCTGGGAGATGGAGAAGGCGAACCAGGTGGCGGCGTCCATCCTGACGGAGCACCCGGAGATCCAGGCGCTGCTCTGCGCGAATGACAACATGGCCCTCGGCGCGGCGGCGGCGGTGCGCACGGCGGGCCGGGCGGGCCAGGTGAAGATCATCGGCTTCGACGGCATCACGGCGGTGCGCGACATGATCCGCGAGGGGCAGATCCTCTGCACGGTGGACCAGCACGCGGACAAGCTGGCGGAGTTCGGCATTGACTACGCCCTCCAGGTGCTGCGCGGCGAGGCGACCCCGGCGGACAAGGAGACGGCGGTGGACCTGGTGACGGCGGAAACGGTCGCCGCCCCATGACGGCACCGGGGTTCCAGGGCGCGGGGTGGCGCCGGATGGCGGTGGACTACGCGGGCCTGCTGGCGGTGCTGGCGGGCCTGACGGCGGTCTTCGCGCTGACGGCGGACAATTTCCTCACCATGCAGACCTTCCGCATGATGGCCAACCAGATCCCCCCGGCGATCATTCTGGCGGCGGGCATGACCTATGTGCTGGTCATCGGCGGCATTGACCTCTCCGTGGGGTCGCTGCTGGCCCTGAGCGGCGCGGCGCTGGGCGTGGCGATGGTGCAGTGGGGCTGGCCGCTCTTCCCGGCCATGCTGCTGTGCCTCGGCGTGGGCGCGGCCTGCGGCCTGGCGAACGGGCTGGTCTCCTCCCTGTGGGCGCTGCCTTCCTTCATCGTGACCCTGGGCATGCTGGAGGCGGCCCGGGGCGGGGCCTACCTCGCCACCAACTCGCAGACCATGTACATCGGCGCGTCCATCGAGCGGGTGTCCGAGACGCATTTCCTCGGGTTCTCGGTGCCCTTCCTGGTCGCCCTGGGCGTGGTGGCCGCGGGCCAGATCATGCTGCGCCACACCGTGTTCGGCCGCTACATGATGGCCATCGGGGCGAACGAGGAGGTGGTGCGCCTGTCCGGCGTGAACCCGCGCCCCATCAAGGTGGCGGTGTTCGTCCTGTGCGGGCTCCACGCCGGGCTGGCGGCGGTCATTCAGTGCTCGCGCCTGGGCTCGGCCGACCCCAACGCCGGGGCCGGGGTCGAACTGCAGGCCATCGCCGCCGCCGTCATCGGCGGCACGAGCCTCATGGGCGGGCGCGGCTCCGTCGTCCGCTCCTTCTTCGGCGTGCTCGTCATCTCCGTGCTGGCCGTGGGGCTGGCGCAGATCGGGGCGCAGGAGCCCACCAAGCGGCTGATCACCGGCCTCGTCATCGTGGCCGCCGTCATCTTCGACCTGTACCGCGAGAAACTGGGCCGCCGCGCCGCCTGAGCGCGCCGTCCCCGGAGGACACGCCATGCCCCTGCTGCTGCTGCTCGGAATGGGCCTTTTCGCCGCCGCCGAACTGCCCGAGGGGGCCGCGCCCGCGCCGCTCGCCCAGCCGGGCTTCCCCGACCGGCTCCACGCCTACGTCTGGCTCAACTGGCAGCTCACGCCCGCCGCCCGGCTGGCGGAGGTCGTCGGCGCCACGGAGGAGCAGCTCGCGGAGGTGGCGCGGAGCATGGGCCTGCCGGCGCAGCCGGAACTCAGCCCCGAGATCGCCCGCCGCGCCTACATCACGACGATCCGGCGCAACTGGCACCTGCTGCCCTATGACCAGCTGCTGAAACTGCTGGACTGGACGCCGGAGGAGCTGGAGTACACCCTGCGCGAGGACGACTTCCTGTTCATCAAGCTGGGCAACCTCAAGCCGAAGTGCGAACCCCTCGCCTACGCCCCGCCGGACGACGCGGCGCGCGCGGGGGCGGCGCGCATCCGGGCCGTGGTGGCGGAGGCCTTTCCGGACGGGCTGGGCGGTCCGGCGGACGACCCGCTGTTCGGGTTCGTCGCGCGGCTTTCCGCGCCGCCCGCGGCGGACGAGCCCGCCCCCCCCGCGGGGGCGTCGCATTTCGAGCCGCGCTTCTCCTCGTCCTATTTCGCCCTCTACGGCGACCCGCTGCTCGCGCCGCTGGACGACTCCTTCCCCGACGGGTACCTGGAGCGGCTGGCGCGCAGCGGGGCCGACGGCGTGTGGATCCAGGCGGTGCTGTACCGGCTGGCGCCCTTCCCCTGGCAGCCCGCGCGGAGCGACCGGTACGGGGAGCGCCTGAAGCAGCTCGGCGCGCTGGTGGAGCGGGCCCGGTCCCACGGCCTCGGCGTCTACCTCTACCTGAACGAACCGCGCACCATGCCGGAGTCCTTCTTCAAGGAGCATCCCGAACTGCGCGGCGTGGAGGAGAACGGCTACGCGACCCTGTGCACCTCCGTGCCCGGGGTGCGGCAGTGGCTGCGCGACAGCGTGGCGACGGTCTGCCGCGCGGTGCCGGACCTCGCCGGGGTGTTCACCATCTCGGCGTCTGAAAACCTGACCACCTGCTGGTCGCACTTCGGCGGGGCCAAGTGCCCGCGCTGCGCCGGGCGGGGCGGGGCGGAGGTCATCGCGGACCTGCACGCGGCCCTCCGCGAGGGCATGGACGACGCCGGGGTGAAGACGCGGCTCATCGCGTGGGACTGGGGCTGGCGCGACGAGTGGGTGAGGGACCTGGTGGCGGGGCTGCCGGAGGGCACGACGGTCCAGAGCGTCAGCGAGTGGGAGGTGCCCATCACGCGCGGCGGGGTCTCCAGCGCCATCGGCGAGTACTCCCTGTCCGCCATCGGGCCGGGGCCGCGCGCGCGGCGCAACTGGGCGGCGGCGCGGGAGGCGGGCCTGCCCGTCATGGCCAAGATCCAGGCCAACGTCACCTGGGAACTGGGCTCCGTGCCGTTCATCCCCGTGGTGCGCTCCGTGGCGGAGCACGCCACCCGCCTGCGGGCCGAGGGCATCTCGGGACTCATGCTCTGCTGGACCCTCGGCGGCTGTCCCTCGCCCAACCTTGACGTGCTCGCCGAGATCGGCCGCATGGAGACGCCGGACCCCGACGCGGCGGTGCGCGCCATGGCCGAGCGCCGCTACGGCGCGGCGGCGGCCCCGGAGACCGTGCGCGCGTTCCAGGCCATGAGCGGCACGTTCCCCGAGTACCCCTACAGCGGTGGAACGGTCTACGTCGCGCCGCAGCACATGGGCCCCGCCAACCCGCTGTGGGAAAAACCCACCGGCTACGCCGCCACGATGGTCGGGTTCCCCTACGACGACCTGAAGGGCTGGCGGGCCATCTACCCGCCCGAGGTCTTCGCCGACCAGTTCGAGAAGACCGCGCAGGGGTTCTTCGAGGCCGCCCGCATCATGCTCGCCGTGCCGCCGGGCGGCGACGCCCGCCAGGCCGCCCTGCTGCGGGAGGACGCCCGCATCGCCGAGGCCTGCGGCATCCACTTCCAGAGCGTCGCCCACCAGACCCGGTTCACCCTGGCGCGGAACCAGCTGGCGGAGGCCAAGACGGCGGCCGAGGCCGCGCCCCTGATGGAAACGCTCGAAACGGCCCTCCGCGGCGAGATGGACCTCGCCCTCCGGCTGTACGCCGTGCAGACCGCCGACTCCCGCGTCGGCTACGAGGCCACCAACCACTACTTCTACATCCCC
>JAKPUV010000450.1 GCA_029554925.1 Candidatus Hydrogenedentota bacterium
AGCGGCGAACAGGCACTGCGTCCCGGCACGATCCCCGTGGGACAGATGAACGCGCTCACGGGCCGGAAGGTTCCCGTGGCCGCGGGGCTCTGGCCCGCGCTCAAGCGTCCCGACGACACCGGGTCCGACCGGGGTCCGGAAAGGCAGGGGGGCGTGGAGCTGATCCTGAAGACGCTCCGGGAGAGTCCGGAGCCGGTGGTGGTGCTGTCGGTGGGCAGCGCCCGCGATGTGGTGGCGGCTTTCAACCGCGAGCCGGAACTGTGCCGGAAAAAAATCCGGCGCGTCGGCGCGTTCATCGGCGACGCCTCCAGCCCCGACTTCGTGGAGTACAACGTCATGATTGACCCGCAGGCCTATGTCGGCCTTCTGCGGTCGGGCCTGCCGGTGTACTGGGTGCCGTGCTTTGACGGCGGGATCTGGCAGAATGCGGGGCACGCCTCCTTCTGGAAGGCGAAGCACGGGGACCTGCTGCGCGGCGCGCCGCCGGAGCTGGTGCAGTTCTTCATCTACGCCCTGGAGAAGGAGACCGCCGACCCCGCCGCCTTCCTGCGCCAGCCCGTAGACCCGGGGCGTCAGAATAAGCTGTTCGCGGAAACCCGCAATCTTTGGTGCACCGCCGTGTTCGCCGCCCTGTGCGGGCAGTCCATCGTGAAAGCGGGGGAAACATGGCGCGTGCAGCCCGGCGGGGACGCGTCCACCGTGCCCGCCAACGAGCTATTTGCCTTTTCCCCCGTGCGCGTCTCCGTGACCGGCGACAAATTTGTCCGCTACGGCGACGGGGACTATGCGCGGGAGGTGATGCGCTTCGAGGTCCGGAACGCGGAGGACTACGCGCGGGGAATGACCTCGGCCACCGAGGGGGTGCTTGCGGCGTTTCCGGCACGCGTGACGCCATAGGCGTGTGAAGGGGGGCGCTTCTACCCGCGCAGATCCCCAACACCGGCGGGCGGGGCGGTCTCGGCGATGAACACGGGCGGGGGTCCGGGGTGGTCCGCATAGCACGCCCGGGCCATTTCCTCGATGAAGGAGAAGGTCTTCTCGCGCCAGACCAGGTTGACCGTGGCGCCGCCGAAGCCCGCGCCGGTCAGGCGCGCGCCGAGGGCCCCGGCCCGGAGGGCCGCGTCCACCAGCCGGTCGAGCTCGGGGCAGCTTACCCCCAGATTGTCGCGGCAGCTGTCGTGCGAGGCGACCATGAGGCGGCCGAAGGCCTCCGGATCGTTGGCAATGAGGGCGTCGCGGGCGTGCTC
>JAKPUV010000485.1 GCA_029554925.1 Candidatus Hydrogenedentota bacterium
TCCAGCGGGATCACCGCGTCCACCGGGTTGCCCTCCCTGTCCGTGACGACCACCCGGGCCTCCATCTCCTGCCCGCAAACCGCCATGCCCGGAGCCTGCACCGCGACGGCCTCCACGGGGGTGTCGGTGACGAGGAAAATCCTGCCGCCGCCCGGTTCCAGCTCCACGGGGATGCTGAGGGAGCCGTTTCCTGTCTCCGCGGCAACCTCGCGGTGTTCGACCAGGTCGTAAACCCGGCCCTTCTCCCTGCTCAGTGTGAGCACCGACACCACGGGAAGTCCCTGCTCCATGACCAGACCGTGCCGGCCGACATAATTTCCAAACTCCCGGTGGTCGTTGACGGCGAAGACATAGTCGGCGGTTCCGTACCGGCGCAGATAGGGGAGCGCGTCGGCGTTGGAGGACGCCAGCGGGGCGCGGTAGTGCGGTGACAGATCAAAGTACAGCCTGACAGCGCGGTCCAGAAGGGCCTTCTTGTCCTCGTCCGCCTTCTTGGTGCGGGTGTACGGCTCCAGCAGGATGTCCGGCTTCACGGCGGGGCACAGGCGGTCGTCGCCCACGAGGAGCCCTCCGGCGGCCTGGAAAGCATTGACCTTTTCCACCACCGACGCGGGCAGCACGTCGCAGTCCGCGAGGACCAGCACCTTGTACCCGTCCAGCCCGTGTTTCAGGATGGTCTCCTCGTACACAATCTCCGGCTGAAGATGGGCGTAAAGCAGGACATGGTAGGCGTCGCCGCCCCACGAGCCGCCCCAGCCGTAGGTGCCCCGCCCCGCGAACATGGCGGACGAAAAGCTCTCCAGGAACGCGACATCGGACCGCACAGCGGGCACCTGGAGCAGCGTTGGTCCCAGCGGCTCCACGACCGTGCGCGTGAGTTCCCGCAGGGCGTTGCGCGTTTCGGGGTGCGTGTACCGGTAGACGGACGGCCCCTCCGTGGGCACCAGCGACTGCCAGCCGTGGTACATGATGCCGCGCACGGGCCGCGCGATCTTGGTCCAGAAGGCCTCGCGCAGGTGGGCGGGCGCGATGGTGATGTAGTTGGCGCCCGGGTCGTGGTCCTCCCAGGGCGACCGGGGCGCGGCGGCCTCCGGGGCGTCCTCCTGCGGGGCCGTCTGCGACCGGTACCAGATGATCTGCGTCATCTTCATCACGTTCTGGCCCTCCGGGCCGCCCTTGGCCATGGCGAAGAGTTCGTCCGCGGCGAGGCCCATGCGGAGGGGGTCGGGGTAGCTGTAGGTCCAGTGGGAGAGGAAGTCCACGCCGCCGCCGCTGCCCCACAGCGCGGGCACGCGCACCGCCGGGTCGAAAAAGGACCACAGGTCTTTCCGGTCCGTGGATTTCAGCCCCTCGTTCACGGCGGAGTGGAGGCCGTTCCATCCGTCGCCCTCGCGCCAGAACCACTGGTAGAACCGGAGCAGCGGGTCGTCGTCCGGCACCACGCGGTTCTCCGGGAATCCGGGCAGCTTCGTCCACGAGACGCCGTTCTTCCCGCCGATGTTCTCCGGGTAGTCCGCCCCCGTCGCCGCGCGGCACAGTTCCCGGTCGTGCTCGTGGAAGCAGATCTGCGTGCCGTCGCGCACCTCCGTGTGGATGAGCGCGGCCTCGAAGGCGGGGAACTCCCCGTAGGTCTGCGCGAGGGACGCGCCCACGTTCCGCGCGAAGTCGCGCACCCCCGGCGCGTTGCAGCACAGGTTGGGGCGGTCGTAGGTCTGCCCCGGCGCGGCGGTCCGCAGGAGTTCGGCCTTCTCCTCCAGCCACGCGCCCGGGCTGACGCTGATCACGATGCCCAGGTCGTTGGCGAGGGCGCGGTCCAGCACCCGGCGGCTCTCGGCCAAGGCCTTCTCGTCCACGGCGGGCGCGGGCGCCCCGGCGTCCCATATCCGGCCAAAGTCGCAGCGCAGACCGAGACAGTGCGTGAACCCGAGGTCGCGCAGGGTGTCCAGGTTTTCCAGCACCCCCTCGGTGCCCCCGATGCCCCACATGACCACCGGCATGCGCGGCGGCCTGCGGCCCACCAGCTCCACGGGGAAGGTCTCCGCGCCGCTTTGGGTCTGGTCGCCGTCGGCAAACGCAAAGCCGACGGACACGGCGTACACATCCGGGCGCAGGCCGGAGTCAAAGGGGCATTCGACGGTGTGGGCGGCCCCCGGCGCGATTTCGGCCACGGCGAAGGACTGCGCGGGCGCGCCGGGAACGGTGACCGTCGCCGTCAGGCCCGTGACCGGTGTGCGGCGGTGGTTGGTCAGGCGAAACCGCAGCAGGGGGGAGGGCTCCATCCGGCGGTAGACCGTCCGGACATGCTCCGCCGCCACGGTCACAGGGCGGAACTCGCGCGCCCCGGCGGTGATGCGTATCTCGTCCATGCGCCCCGGAAAGCCGTGGTAATAGCTGCCCACCCGGTCGCCCAGGGACAGGTCGTGGGCGCCCGGGAACACGGGCCCCCGCGGCTTGGTCGCTCCGCCCAGGGAGCGCCCGTCCTGAAAGAAGGTCACAGTTCCCGCACCGTCGTAGGTCAGGGCGAGGTGCGACCATACGCCTTTCCGAAGGGCCGCCGGTTCCGCGGAGTACCACGTCTCCGACGATTCCCCGAACCCCAGCACCGCCCGCATGCGCTGGCCGCCCTGCGTGTCCGGCGCGTCCAGAATCCACTGGTAGTCCGCGTGGGCCACGTATTTCTTGTCCATCAGGAACGACTCCCCGTAGCCCTCGGGAAGTTCGTCCGGACACACCCACAGCTCCAGCGTGAACGCCCCCGGCGGCGACAGCTCCGGCGCGTCGCGCACGACCACCGCGTGCCGCGCGTCGTCCACGGGCCAGCCGGGCAACGACGCCATCGCCCCGCCGAAGCGGCCCTCCGTGGAACGGGCCGCGCCCGCCAGCATGCCGTCATGCCCCTTCCCCGACGCGTCGGCCACCGTCTCCGCGCCGCCGTCGTCGAAGTTCCACAGGGCGATGACATGCGCTCCTGCGGCGTCGTCGCCGGCATAGGCCGCCTGCCAGGGCTCGGCGGTCTGGGCGAACAGGGGGGCGCAGCAGGCGAGGAGCAGCGCCAGGCTGGGGATGTATGCGGAAGCGCGCATGGTATTCTCCTTCGGGGCGGTCGCGGCGGCCGCGTTCTCCCGGGTTAGTTCACGGACGGCTCGTCGAGAAACGCATCGCTCAGGACATAGTCAACCATGGCGTCCAGCAGGCAGGCCCCCTCCGGCGTGTCCGCCAGCAGATCCACCCCCTGCGAGATCAGCAGGCGCTCCCCGTCCGGCCCCGTCTTCTGGGTGAGGTAGGCGAAATACTGCGTCTGGCCCTCGCCGACGGCGAAATGCCGGAACGTGCCGTACT